>JACRLR010000071.1 GCA_016219645.1 Nitrospirota bacterium | reverse complement strand
CGCGCGGGAATTGCAGATCAAGATGGCACAGGGTGCGAAACCGGGTGAGGGCGGTCAATTGCCGGGGCACAAGGTGGACGAAAACATCGCGCGCTTTCGGTATGCCACGCCGGGCGTGCAACTGATTTCGCCGCCGCCGCATCACGACATCTATTCGATCGAGGATTTAGCCCAGCTGATCTTCGACCTCAAGAATTCCAATCCTGATGCCGGGGTCTCCGTGAAACTGGTGGCGGAGGTCGGCGTCGGCACGGTCGCAGCCGGTGTTGCCAAGGCCCATGCGGACAAGGTGCTCATCAGCGGCGATTCGGGCGGCACGGGTGCGTCACCGTTGTCGTCGATCAAATACGCCGGAATTCCTTGGGAGCTGGGACTGGCGGAAACTCATCAGACGCTGGTCCTCAATGATCTTCGTGGACGCATCCGTGTTGAAACGGACGGTCAGATGAAAACCGGCCGCGACGTGGTCATCGCTACGCTGCTCGGTGCGGAAGAATATGGGTTCGCGACCGCTCCCCTCATCGTCGAAGGCTGCATCATGATGCGCAAGTGCCATCTGAATACCTGCCCGGTCGGGATCGCGACACAAGACCCTGAATTGCGCAAGAAATTCAACGGCAAGCCGGAACACATCGTCAATTACCTGTTCTTCGTAGCCGAAGAAGCACGGCAGTTGATGGCGAAACTCGGCTTCAGGACAATCAACGAGATGGTCGGCTGCGTCGACAAGCTCAAGATCACGACAGCTGTCGACCACTGGAAAGCCAAGGGGCTGGATCTCACGCCGCTACTGACGGCTCCGGATGTGCCGGTGGATGTGCCGCGTTATTGCGTGCAGAAGCAGGACCATGGTCTTGCCGACATCCTCGACAACAAACTCGTCGAGCTCTGCAAGATCGCCATTGAGAAGGGTGAGAAGGTCACACTCGATCTTCCAATCAGGAACATCAACCGGACGACCGGCACGGTGCTCTCCAGCAAGATCGCGAAGACGTACGGGCCGGATGGGTTGCCGGAAGACACGATCTCAATCAAGTTCTCTGGCTCGGCTGGCCAATCGTTCGGGGCCTTTCTCGCGAAGGGCATCACGCTGACGCTGGAAGGGGAGTCCAACGACTATATCGGCAAGGGATTGTCCGGCGGCAAGATCATCGTTTTCCCGCCGAAGAACATCCT
>JACRLR010000070.1 GCA_016219645.1 Nitrospirota bacterium | reverse complement strand
CATCCTGAGAGATGTTAGTCGACCAAGGGCGCAACTTCCAAGGCCTTTTTGAGCAGGCAATCTCCCGCATAGCCCTGTAACACCATCGGGAGCATGGCCCCGTCGATGGCGCGCACCGACTGGATCCGGAATCCCTCTGAAGACTTCTGGCCTTCGAGCTTGAGCGCGTGACAGATTTCTAATTGTTTCCAGGCTAAATTTGACAGGATGTGATCGGAGGCCAACAGCTTCATGTCGGTGACCGATCCCTCGATGGCCACCCTCGCTGGAACCCGTGTCCTGTCTTTCGGGAGCTCGCTGACAACAGCGAATGCGATCACATCCTCTTCTATTCCGGTGGAGGCCGTGTGCGCGACGCCTGCCATCACGATGAGAATGCTGCAGAGGAGGAAGGCTGTGTGTTTCATTCACGTCCCTAGTTCATCACCTCGTCCGGCCCTCGTTGTCGATGCGCTCTGAATTCAGTATGCCAAGCACGATTTTCCATTGCAAGAATGACGTACAGTCATGCTAGGGTAACGAGCAGCATCACAAGAGTTCTTTTCATGTGAGGATAGATCATGCCCCATGATTTCATGCCAGGCTTGGCTGGTGTTCCCGCCGCGACCTCATCGATCAGCGATGTCGATGGTCAACGCGGCATACTGGAATACCGCGGCATCCGAGTTGAGACCCTGTGTGCAGATTCATCCTATTTAGAAACCGCCTATCTCCTCCTATTCGGGCATCTTCCCTCAGCGGCTGAATTCCAACAATGGACCACGGACGTGACCCGTCATCGGCGCATCAAGTTCCGTATCATTGATTTGCTGAAATGCTTACCCGAGTCGGGACATCCCATGGATGCGCTCCAGGCGGCGGTGGCCGCGCTCGGCATGTTTTATCCAGGCCGTCAGGTTAAGGACGTCGAGAATAACTATTGGAGCGCGGTGCGACTGGTCGCCAAGCTGCCGACGATCGTCGCGGCTTGGGCAAGGTTGCGTCACGGCGATGATCCGATCCCGCCTCGGGATGATCTTGGGTT
>JACRLR010000069.1 GCA_016219645.1 Nitrospirota bacterium | reverse complement strand
GAAGACGAGTATTCATGCTCATGCCTATGAAGATCCGTTCTTCCAAGCCTATTGGAAGAAGGATAAGAACATTTGGGTTTGTCTCAATTGCCACACGCCGCTCGAGAACCAACAGCCCACGCTGGTGAAAGAGATTCCGCGTGGGCGGGTTGAGAAGGCCATTCAAGAGCCCAATCCGCGCTATGATCCGGAGTATCAGAAAGAGTCGGTCACCTGTGCGGCCTGCCATGTGCGCGACGGCGTGATTCATGGGCCGTATGAAGATTCCGTGGCTCCACACCCCACAAAATATGACCCCAATTTTAGGACGGCGCAGGTCTGTTATCGCTGCCACAATGTGGTGTCCGGCCCGGCCCAGTTCTACAACGTGGGGCCCTGCGGGACCTATGCGGAATATGAAGGCCAGTATTGGCAGGAACGCGGTTTCATTTGTCAGAGCTGCCACATGCCGGAGATCGAGAGACCGGTGGCCCTGGACGGACCGGTCCGCAAGGGGCGTCGACACCTCTGGCGAGGTGGACATGATCCCGATATGGTAGGGCGAGCAGTGGCGGTTCAGGTGAAAGCGGACACCGCTGTTCCGAAGCCGGGTGATCGGGTCGGGTTTACGCTCACCCTGACGAATGCCGGTGCCGGGCATAAGATCCCGACAGGTGACCCCGATCGATTTTTTACGGTGGAGTTCCTTGTCGAAGATCAGCAGGGAAACATACTGGAGCAGCAGAGCTCCACGATGGGACGGTGGATCCTCTGGCAGCCTGCCATCATAGAGTTGTATGATAATCGGTTGTTCCCGCAGACCAGCCGTGACTACCAGTTCGCGTATCGGATACCCGAGAAGACGGACGGACTCAAGCTGAGGACCAGAGTGCGCTACCATATCCTGACTGATTCGCAGCATGAGATGTTGCAAACGAAATACGGCCTGACCGGCAATGATCCCTATCGATTTGTCGTCTATGAGCGAGAATTTCCGTTGTCGGGCGAGTTGAAAACCGCATTGGAGCACCAGGAAACCAGGCTATCGCACGTCCGTCGCCAACAGAATGGCAACAGTTGCAAAGCTGTTGCGCACAGCTGAATCGCCCGTCGCGGGCGAGAAAGAGCCAGGCATCGTGACACATCCATTACTCATCGATACGGAATCGCTTCAGCGGCAATT
>JACRLR010000068.1 GCA_016219645.1 Nitrospirota bacterium | reverse complement strand
GATCAGACTGGACTTTCGATCGCAGGCTCTGCACTATAAACTGATCGACCTGCCCCTGTGAGGCTTGCGAGACCACAATGGCCTGACCGTCCTGCACCTCACGCCGCAACCGTTCAATCAGCCCTCGCGAGAACACGCTATTGACGCTCGCGACCAACGCAAAGCCATGCACTTCGGCCGCCAAGGCTTCCCATGTCCGAGGATCGTCGAGAGGAAATTCACGGATCGGCATCCATCGGACGGGAATCGTGACGCGCGGCCCTTTGCCCAGCGCCTGTTTCACCTGTTCTTCCTCAGAACCGGACAGAACGATTAATTGACGAATCCCCGCCCGTTGCAAGGTAAGTACGGTTCGTTGAAAGAGCCCGATCCCCACGACACTGGTCAAAGGCCCTACGTCGTCGACCTGCGTCCCGATCGGACCGCCGAATACCCCGACAGACGGCAGCAGAATCGCCGTGGCCAACCCCTGAATCTCAACTCTCCTTTTGAGAATGCTCTTACTCATGGTTCTCCAGGCATCGATGTCTGCTCATGAGTGTTCCCTTGCGTAGGGTCCCTCTTCATCGGACAACGTACTAACCGAAGACTTTCTCATAGTTTTGGCAAAACTTCCAATTCAGCTTTTCTTACGTCTTCGATGAAATCGATCTCGGTCCAGGGCAGCCCCCCAATCCGTTCATAGCCAACCCGCACGTCCTGAAAATATGGTCGCAGCGCGTCCTCATACTCCATGTCCCACGAGCCTCGGTCGATGTAGCCACGGAGCGACGAGACAACATGAGACGTGTCGGCATGCCGAACCCGAAGAAATCCAACCCCTTCACCGACATAATCGTAACGTTCCGGCATATTCTTCGTCAGCGCAATTACTCGGCCCCCGGCCACGACCACCATGCATTCCTCTCCAGTTTGCTGTACCGTCTCATCCATCAACAGCGCATTCTCACAGGGTGACGCCACGAGTCGTCGTAGGATTTCTGGATGGAACAGCACATCGGCATCCATCACGATGGTGTCGTCGTCGAGCGCGGTTCGTGCGATCCACAGTGAGGAAATACTGCCCCGATGAAACTGCTCATTGACCAAAAACGTGACGTTGACGCCGCAACAATCCTGCTCGACCGCCGCACGGATCATCTCCTGCTTGTACCCGACAACAATCTCCACCCGGCGAATCCCCACGGAAACCAATGACTCCAGATAGCGATGCAGGAGCGACCGGCCGCCAATCTCGATGAGGCATTTCGGACGATGCTGAGTCACTTCCCACAAACGCTTTCCGACTCCCGCTGCCAGAATGACCGCCTTCATACCGATTTGCAGACCTGTTCGAAGGCGTCGAGAAATCCGCCAAACTGCGCCTCGGACAGTGCCCCCATATTGGCCACGCGAAAAATCTTGTTTTCCAAGTTGCCTTGCCCGGCATAAATGACATAGCCCTGCTGCTTCAGACGGTCATGCAACACCTGGTAAGAAACTCCATCCGGCAGGTGATAGGCCGTGATGGTGTTCGATTGCCGGTCCACTGGGAGAAGCGCCTTCACACCGAACTTGGCCATTCGCTCACGAATCAGGGTCGCCATCTTCTTGTACCGCTGGATGCGATTGGTCACACCTTCCTCGAGTAGCTCGTTGAGTGCTTCGTCAAAGGCATAGTAGACCTGCACT
>JACRLR010000067.1 GCA_016219645.1 Nitrospirota bacterium | reverse complement strand
GCCATCCGCCTGAGTTCCTTCACACTCATGATGACCCTGTCCTCTCTGACCATCCGGCCCTCCTTGTGAGGGCGGGCAGTCTATCAGTGAAGAGGACATTTCTATCTTGGCGAAAGCGGACATTATCATTTTGGGATTACAGCCAACGCCCGTGGCTCCGAGTTGCATTCGCCCACCTGCAATGCTAAAGCGATAGTATGCGAATTGTCTTCATGGGCACTCCGGATTTTGCGGCGACCTCTCTTGATGCCCTGTTGAAATCGGACGATTCCGTTGTTGGTATCGTCACGCAACCGGATCGTCCGAAAGGGCGCGGGCAGGTCCTCACGCCGTCTCCGGTAAAACTGCTGGCCCAAGGAGCGAAGATTCCTCTGCTCCAGCCGCTGAAGATGAAGGATCCTGAATTCCTCCAGACTCTCGCCGGGTGGAAACCGGACCTGATTGCGGTCGCAGCGTTCGGACGTATCCTGCCTCCGGCTATCCTCTCGCTTCCCCCACTCGGCTGTGTCAATGTGCATGGCTCCCTTCTTCCCAAGTATCGCGGGGCTGGTCCGATCCAGTGGGCCATCATCAACGGCGAAACGGAAACAGGTATTACGACCATGCTCATGGATGAGGGAATGGATACCGGCGCGATGTTACTCCAAGAGGCCATCCCCATTACGCCAGACGATACCGCCGGCACCCTCTCGCCCCGACTGGCTGAGCTTGGAGGCAGACTGCTGGTCGAAACGATTGTCCGAGTCAAGGCCGGTACCCTCGTGCCACGACCGCAAGATCCTTCACGCGCAACCCTGGCGCCGCTGCTGAAAAAGGAAGATGGTGTGATTGATTGGGCTTTGCCGGCGACGGCTCTGGCCAACCGGGTCCGCGGCCTCTCTCCCTGGCCCGGAGCCTATACAACCGTAGCGGGAGGTGACCGTTGGGTGATCTGGCATGCGCGAGCGCTTCCAGGGCCTGTGACAAGACCTCCTGGTACGATCATCGCCGTGACAACCGAAGCGATTCACGTCTCCACTGGGGAAGGAGTCCTTGCCGTGATGGAGTTGCAGCCGGCTAATAGTCGTCGCATGGCCGTATCTCAATACTTGTCAGGCCATCCCGTTGCCACTGGAATGCAGCTAGGGGGAACAGCTCTCGTCTAAAGGTCTGTCTAGTCTCTCTCGTCTGTCTGGTCCTTCTGATTACTCTCATGCAACCAAACAAACCAGACAGACCGAACAGACCAGACAGACCAGGTTCGTCTTCTATGGCTTCTGGTGCTCGATCCCCATTCATTACCCAGACCGCACCATCAGCCCGTACGGTCGCCCTTTCGTTGCTGGTGGAGTCGGTTAAGAGTGAGGAGGGGGTCGATGTTCTGTTGGATCGTGTCCTTGCGCGATGCTCATTCGACAGTAGGGAACGGGCTCTCACGATGGAGCTCACCTATGGTGTCTTGCGGCGGCTTGCGACCATCGACTGGCGACTTGAGCCGGTTCTGGATAAGCCACTTCCCCGCCTTCCTGTTGTCGTACAGATGCTGCTCCGGCTTGGCGCCTATCAACTCCTCTTCCTCGATCGTATCCCCCAGTCTGCTGCAGTCAACGAATCGGTCAACCTGGCCAGAATCTTTGCTGGCACAGTTGGGCGGGACTGGAGCAGCTTTGTCAATGCGGTCTTGCGCGGGCTCTTGCGCCATACGCCTCAGCCCTGGCCGAGCATGGATCATCATCCCGATCACGCCCTTGCTGTGCGGTACTCAATTCCAGACTGGCTCAGTCGCCGATGGGTGGAACGTCTGGGCCTGGTGACTGCGGAAGCAGCCTGCGAAGGAGTCAGCCTTGCGCCTCCGATGACACTTCGAGTGAATCAGCTGATCACGACCAGGGGCGTACTCCTTGAAAAATTTACACGGGCCGGTATTGCGGCCAAGCCGACCAGCGTAAGTCCGTTCGGTATCGTGATTGAAGAGGGAGCCCCTGTGCCCTCTCTCCCGGGATTTCAGGAAGGGGCTTTTTATGTTGAAGACGAAGCAGCACAGCTGATTCCCCCTCTTCTCGATCCTCAGCCCGGTGACATCGTCCTCGATGCCTGCGCGGCGCCGGGAGGAAAATCGACCCATCTGGCCGATCTGATGCAGAACAAGGGGATCATCTACGCCGTTGACCGAAAAGGAGCCCGTCTGGATCTGCTGCGAAGCAATTGTCATCGACTCGGAGTTCGGATTGTCGTGCCGATTCTCGGCGATATTCGACAGCGACATGAATGGATTCCCGCGACGAAGGCTAGAGTCGGTGAACCATTTGTGGATCGAATATTGGTGGATGCGCCTTGCAGCGGGCTCGGTGTATTGCGGCGACATCCGGAAGCGAAGTGGCGGAAGGGCGAGCAGGTCCTCCCACGACATCAATCGCTCCAATGTCAAATCCTCAAAGCGGTTGCCCCATGCTTGCGGCCCGGCGGGGTGCTGGTCTATAGTACCTGCTCGACGGAACCGGAAGAAAACGAAGACGTCATCGAGCGATTCTGCCGTGCCCATGAGGAGTTCCAGTGCGAATCCGTCGTCTCATGGTTATTGCCCGCGGCGCAGGGGTTCGTCACTGAACGAGGCGCCCTCTCAACAATGGGAAACCGGTACTCGATGGACGGCTTTTACGCAGCGCGGCTGAGGAAGGTCTGATGATGGCACGCTCCACTCTCATTGCGCCTTCGATCTTAGCTGCTGACTTTGCCAGACTGGCCGACGAAGTGGCGGCAGTGGAACGTGCGGGGGCCGACTTCCTGCACATTGATGTCATGGACGGGCATTTCGTCCCGAATTTGACCATCGGACCGCCGATCGTGGCGGCGCTCAGAAAAGTCACCAAGTTACCCCTCGACGTCCACCTCATGATCACGAACGCCGATGCCTTTATTGCGGATTTCGCCGAGGCGGGAGCCGATTATCTCACGGTTCACGTGGAAGCCTGTCCACATCTCCATCGCACAGTACAATCGATCAAGGAGCGAGGCGTCAAGGCCGGGGTGACCCTGAATCCTGCCACCTCGCTCAATACAATCATGGAAATTCTCCCCGAGGTCGATATGGTCCTGATCATGTCGGTCAATCCCGGCTTCGGAGGTCAACAGTTTATCGCCTCCTGTCTCCCGAAGATTTCTTCGGCTCGTGCCATGATCGATCGGGCTGAAAGTCACGCATTGCTCGAAGTGGACGGAGGCCTGAAGATCGACAACGTGGCTCAAGTGTTAGCTGCAGGAGCTGATGTCCTGGTTGCAGGGTCAGCCATCTTCTCCAGTCAGAACTATGCCGAGACGATCGCGGCCATGCGCGCAGCCGGCCAACATTCCTCCAGGACGCCGAAGCGCGTCTCCGCTCACTGATAGGCCTCTCGGGTGGATATTTCTTCCCTCATCGATAGCCTGCACCCCCTGGAAGTCAAAGTACTTTCGACCTTTGTGGCGAAGCCCGACGCGGTGCTTCGAACGGAACAGTTGTCGCAGTCCACCGGGTTGGAACCTTCGCAGTTGAGCATGGCAATCGAATGGTTACTCGCCAAATCATTACTCACCGTCGATACCGAGACCGTGACACCGAATGTCTCGCTCACCAAAATCGGCGAACTCTACTTTGAAAAGTACTCGCCGATCGAGCGGGTGCTGTCTGCGGCTCGCGATGCGGCTAAAACAGGCAAGCGGCTGACCATTCAAGACATTCAATCCCGGGAAGGACTTGAACCGGAGGATGTGAGCGGTGCGATCGGACGCCTCAAGAAAGAGGGCGCGCTCCTGATCATTCAAGGCGGCTGTGTCGAAGCGACCGGCCGGCCGAGCCAGACGGCGGAAGCGATGCGGGGACTGCTGCAGCAGCTCCGTGGAGCGCCGCGAGATCTGCAGGCATTTCCCACGGCACAACAGCAGGTCATTCAAGACCACTCCGTCAAGCGGGGGAACGCGCGGGAACCCTTCCGTATCGATGATCGGGTGACCAGATCGTTCAAGCTGTCCGATGCCGGCATAGAAGCCGCCCAGCAGCTCTCCCGGCAAGGGACTGCAGCGGAAGTCTCCCAGCTCACGCCCGAATTGCTGAAAGACGGGAGCTGGCGGACGAAGCGTTTCCGTAAGTACACGATCAGTCTCCGCGCGCCGCGCATTGCTCCGGGCAAAAGGCATCCCTATCGCGAGTTCCTCGATACCGTCAAGACCAAACTCGTGAGCATGGGATTTCAGGAAATGCGGGGCTCTCTCGTGGAAACCGAGTTCTGGAACATGGACGCCCTCTTCATGCCGCAGTTCCATCCGGCACGCGACATCCACGACGTCTACTTTGTCAAGGAACCGACTCATGCCTCTTCGATTGAGGAGCCGTTCTTGTCCAGGGTCGCACAAGCGCACCAGCGTGGCGGTGAAACCGGTTCAACCGGCTGGAACTATCTGTTCAACGCGGAGCGCGCGTGCCGGCTGGTCTTGCGGAGCCAGGGAACTGCCGTCTCGGCCCATACGTTGGCGGCTCAACCGGATGTGCCGGGAAAGTATTTTTCCATCGCCCGGTGTTTTCGCTACGATCAGGTGGATGCGACTCACGCGACTGATTTCTTCCAGATAGAAGGGATCGTGCTCGGCGAAGACATCAACTTTCGCACGTTGCTCGGCCTGCTGAATCTCTTTGCCCGTGAAGTCGCGCAGGCCAAAGAAGTCAAATTTCTTCCGGCCTACTTTCCTTTTACCGAACCCTCGGTCGAGCTGCACGTGCGCCACCCGAAGCTCGGATGGATGGAGCTGGGAGGAGCCGGGCTGCTACGGTCTGAGGTCACCATTCCACTGGGCGTGAGCGTTCCAGTGATTGCATGGGGATTGGGGCTCGATCGCATGGCGATGGTGGCGCTCGGCATTCACGATATTCGAGAGTTATTCACCGACAATCTGGATCTGATACGCTCCACCAGGGGGGCCGTCTAGCCGGTCTGGTTTATTTAGTTTATTTGGTTTGTCTGGTTTTTTTGGTTGAACGAGACTAACCAGATGAACCAAATAAACAAAACAAACCAGACAGACCGGAGTTATCCCATATGCCCACCATTACTATTTTCAAACAGGATCTCGAGGGATTGCTCACAGGGCCGGGCGAAGCTTGCCAATTGCTCACCATGGAGCAACTCGAAGAATCGTTGATGCTCGTGAAGGGTGAGTTGAAGGGGCAGAATCCCGACACCGGCGAACTGCGCATTGAGCTGCAAGACAGTAATCGCCCCGATCTCTGGTGCTGCGAAGGGATCGCTCGACAGCTTCGGCTGAAGCGGCAGGGTTCCCTCGTGAAGTACAGTTTTCTGAAGGCACCGCCGAAACCGGCAAAGCGGTTGGATGTGGCCCCCGGTCTGGAGGGGATCAGGCCCTATATAGCCGCTTGTACTGCGACGGGCTACCGTGTGACCCAGGAGGGCCTCACTCAGCTGATACAGACACAAGAAAAACTCGCCGAAATGTTCGGTCGTAAACGCAGGACCGTATCAATCGGACTCTATCGACTCGCGGCAATCGAATTTCCTGTCGCCTATGATTTGGTGAAGCCGGACGAGGCCACCTTTACCCCGTTGGGCATGGACACGGTGATGACGCTGGGGGAGATGCTGCTCGTCCATCCCAAGGGTCTGGAGTTCGGCGGGATTCTCGCGGGACAGAATCGCCTGCCCTATCTGCGCGATGCGAAGAATCAGGCCCTCTCCTTTCCTCCGATCATCAATAGTCGGGAAGTCGGAGAAGTGCTGGTTGGAGACGACGCTCTCTTCGTCGAAGTGACCGGCACCGACCTCTCGATGGTCGTCCTGACTCTCAATATCTTTGCGGCCAATCTTGCGGATCGTGGCGCTGTGATCGAGCCGATCGAAGTACGGTATCCCTATAAGACAGCTCTGGGCAAGGCGGTCATCACTCCGCAAGATCTCGGTAAGTCACGGAAACTTCCCGTCAGCACAATCGAACAGGCCCTTGGGCAGGAACTCGGCGCGCACGACGTCGCGAAGTCCCTCACGGCCTATGGATATCAGGTGACGACCAGTGGTAAAGCGGTGAAAGTGACGCCTCCGTTCTATCGGCAGGATCTGATGCACGCGATGGACATCGTCGAAGATGTCGCGATCAGCCGCGGGTACAGTGACTTCCTGCCGGTGATGCCCTCGCAGTTCACGGTCGGTGGATTGTCACGTATTGAGGAATTCTCCGACCGTATCAGGGCGCTCATGGTCGGCATGGGCTTCCAGGAAATCATTTCCAATATTCTCGGCTCGCCCCAGGATCTCCGTGATGCGATGCGACTGGAAGGAACCGAGTGGGGAAAACTTGTCGAGGTGGACAATGTGATGTCGCAGACCTTCTCAGCACTTCGACAATGGATGCTTCCTTCGTTGCTTCGGGTAGAAACCGCATCGAATAGGGCGTTTTATCCCCATCGACTGTTCGAAGCAGGTGAAGTGGCACGTCCGGATCCTACACAGTCTGTTGGGTCGCGCACTGTGACACTGCTCGGCGGGATGATCGCCCACGCCGATGCGCATTTTTCTGAGGCCCACTCCTGTCTGGACACGTTGTTCTACTATGTGAACCAAGCTTACAGCCTGGAACCGATCCAGCATCCTTCATTTCTCGCTGGACGAGTCGGTGGCATCGTATCTGGCGGGATACAAGTCGGTGTGATTGGGGAACTGCACCCAGAAGTTCTGGAACGATGGCAGATCGCGGTTCCGGCTGTTGCGTTTGAAATCGACCTGACAGAACTAGCAGGACGCTGAAAAAGTCCGCCAGCAGGGGACGGGATGGCCTGGTTGGTCCCCCGTGCTCACGGAACCCCCACGATGAAACAGTGGTCGTTCGACGTGCGCAGTGGGGGACCAAGCCAGGCCACCCCTTGAAGGAGGTAACGAGCAAGCTAGAGCTATCGTTATGTGCTCGCTGCGGCCTTGCCTGGGCCCTGACGCGTCTCGGCGCGTCAGGGTTGGGTGGGTGAGAAGTCTGGACTTTTTGAGCATCCTGCTAAGCCCTATCCCAGCCACTCTTTCGAAGGGAATATCGCGAGTAGCTTCACTTACGCCCTGGCGGGAGCAAGTTGCTGCTTGGCGAGTCCGACCAGTTGCTCAAACCCCGTGGCATCCTTAATTGCCATATCCGACAGGACCTTCCTGTCCAAGAGGATATTGGCCTTCTTCAGGGCATTGATAAACCGGCCATAGGTCAGTCCATGCGCCCGAACTGCCGCATTGATGCGCGCAATCCACAGCGCACGGAAATCCCGTTTCCGATTTTTCCGTCCCGTATAGGCGTATGCCTGACCTTTATCGACGGATTCTGTCGCGGTGCGGAAAAGCCGGCTCTTCCCTCCATACTGTCCTTTGGCCAGTTTCAGCCGCTTCTTTCTCCGATGTCTTGTTTTGGGGCCACCTTTTGCGCGAGGCATGAGTCAGTACTCCTTTAAGTTAACGCGATTCACCCAGTCTAATTTATTTGTAGGGCAATAAACGATCCAGCGCCTGGATCTTGGTCTTGTCCACAAGAACTGTGCCGCTCAACCGACGCTTCCGATCCTGTGTCTTGCTGGTGAGGATATGGCGCCTTCCCGCCTTTCGCCTGACCAACTTTCCAGAGCCGGTCCTGGAAAACCGTTTTTTGGCGCCACTATGGGTTTTCATTTTTCTTTTCATGATCAGTGATTCCTTTGGTTCATAGCGGGCCGCTTGTCTTACTTTGGCGCAACGATCATGATCAAGCTCCGCCCTTCCATGCGTGGGGCGTACTCGATCGTGCCTACCTCTGCCAACTCTGCGATAACCGTATTCATGAGTGTTCGGCCCATCTCCTGGTTTGCCATTTCACGACCGCGATAGGTCAAGAGAACTTTTGTCTTGTTCCCATCGGCCAGAAAGCCCTTAATCTGTCGAATCTTGATCTCCAAGTCATGCTTATCTGTCCGGGGGCGCAACTTAATTTCCTTCACCTGCGTCGACTTTTGATGGCGCCGGTTCTGGTGTTCCTTCTTGCTCAGCTCAAACTTGTACTTCCCGTAGTCCATAATGCGGCACACGGGAGGCACCGACGTCGGGGCAACCTCGACGAGGTCATAGCCATTTTCCTGTGCCTGTTTGAATGCATCCGCCGTGAGGAGAATGCCCAGCTGTTCACTATCCGGACCAATCACTCGGACTTCGCGCACCCTGATTTCCCGGTTAACTCGTAATTTGGGGACGATAGGCCACCTCTTTCTATTGTGTCATTGTCCGTTGCCGCTCTGTCGGCTTGAGGTCCGCACGGAGCAGATCGAGCGCTCCCGCAATAGTCATGCTGCCGAGGTTTGCTCCGCTCCGGCCCCGTATGGCCAGAGTTCCGTTCTGCACTTCCCGGTCGCCGACTACGAACATAAATGGGATCTTCGCCTTTTCCGCTTCTCGAATTTTGAGCCCGATTTTTTCATTCCGAAGGTCAGCCTCGGCACGGAATCCCGCAGCCTTGAGTTGAGTCACAACTTCTGCAACGTAGGGCCGCTGATTGTCCGTGATCGACATGACCATCGCCTGAACCGGGGCAAGCCAGGTTGGGAAGGCGCCGCCGAAATGCTCAATCAAAATGCCGAAAAACCGTTCAATCGATCCCATCAAGGCTCGATGGATCATGATCGGTTGATGAACTTTTCCGTCTTCCCCAATGTAGCCTAATTCGAACCGTTCGGGATTATTGAAATCGACTTGAATCGTTGAACATTGCCAGGATCGCCCCAGGGCATCTTTGATTTTTATGTCGATCTTCGGTCCATAGAATACGCCTTCCCCCGGATCGATCTGGTAGGCGACTCCTCGTCCCTTCAGCGCTGCTTCAAGCGCGCTTGTGGCTTGCGCCCACCGCTCTTCCGAGCCGACGGACTTTTCCGGCTTCGTCGAGAGGTACACTTCAAATTCGGCGAACCCGAAGGTTCCCAGGATAAAGAACGTGAAATCTAAGACCTGGCTGACTTCGCTTTCAATCTGATCGGGCCGACAGAACAGGTGGGCGTCATCCTGTGTAAAGCCGCGAACCCGCAGCAGACCGTGGAGGACGCCTGTCCGTTCGTACCGATAGACGGTCCCCAATTCGCCATAGCGGATGGGGAGGTCTCGGTAACTCCGTAGATGCGACTTGTAGATCATGATGTGGAACGGGCAATTCATCGGCTTGAGCTGGTACTCGCTATTTTCGACCTTCATGGGTGCGAACATGTTGTCGCGGTAATAGTCGACGTGGCCGCTGGTTTTCCAGAGATCTAACCGGGCAACGTGGGGGGAGTACACCAGTTCGTACCCATTTCGAATATGCTGATCGCGCCAAAAATTTTCGATCAACAGCCGGATTGTCGCGCCCTTTGGATGCCAGAGCACGAGCCCTGGACCGATTTCATCCTGGATCGAAATCAAATCGAGCTCTTTACCGACCTTTCGATGGTCTCGTCGCTTAATCTCTTCTAACCGCGCGAGATGTGCATCGAGTTCCGCTTGAGTGGGAAAAGATGTCCCATAGATCCGCTGCAGCATCGGATTGCGTTCGTCACCGCGCCAGTAAGCTCCGGCCGTGTTCAGAAGCTTGAATGCCCCGACATGGCCTGTCGTCGGCAGATGGGGGCCTCGGCAGAGATCGGTGAATTCCCCTTGGCTATAGACTGAGATGGTCTGCTCATCCGCCAGTCCCTGAATCAACTCGACCTTATAGGATTCCCCCCGCTCTTGAAAAAACCGCACCGCTTCTTGCTTCGACAATTCTGTCCGCTTCACAGGGAGAGCGCGCTTGATGATTTCTTTCGCTCGCGCTTCAATTTTTTCGAGATCCTCCGGGGTAAAGGGACGCTCAAACGCGAAATCGTAAAAGAACCCCTCTTCTAGAGCTGGGCCAATCGTCAATTG
Organism: Nitrospirota bacterium; assembly: GCA_016219645.1. NCBI lineage: Bacteria > Pseudomonadati > Nitrospirota > Nitrospirota bacterium. Next base: position 152,347 of record JACRLR010000067.1, on the reverse strand, counting down.
CGCCGTGGGAAAGACCTCTTTGACGGCCTGCGCCATAATATGAGTGCTGCTATGGCGGTAGACCTCACGGCCCTCTAGACTGTCGAATTGCAATGGAATAATTTCAGCATCTTCCGTCAAAATGCTTGAGAGATCTACGGTTTGGCCATTCACCTTTGCCGCAAGAATGTCCGGCTTAGAGACCAGGCCCAGAGCTGACAGAGCAGACCCAACGGTCTGGCCGGCTGGAATCTCACGACTGCTGCCATCTCTAAGCGTAATTTTCATGCCCTATTTGATTTCATCAAGCGCCAAAAACAACAATAGTCCCCCCCGCCTCCAAGAGGCAAACGAACACCCTCACCTGGATGGTAGGCGCGGACGGTCTTGAACCGTCGACCTCTACCGTGTCAAGGTAGCGCTCTCCCCCTGAGCTACGCGCCTACCGGTTCGGAGGCGCATGCTAATATAGCCCTGCCCAATGTGTCAAGAAACGGCTCGTCCAGGCTCCTAGACAATCTTCAACGTATCGAAGTTGACTCCTGGGGAGGGCGGCGGTGTTTTCAGTTTCATGTCCTCCATCGCCTCTACGACTCGACCGGCGACCACAAGGTTTCGATACCATTTCCGGTTAGCAGGCACGATATACCAGGGAGCATGAGCGGTGCTTGTGGCAGCCATCATATCTTCGAACGCAACCATGTACCTGTTCCACAGTCTCCGTTCTTCAAGATCCCCTTCGTTAAATTTCCAGCGTTTTTCTGGATCGCGCACGCGTTCCTCCAAGCGCTCCTTCTGTTCCTTCTTCGAGATGTGGAGAAAAAATTTGAGAATAGTCGTCCCATTTTCCGTAAGCAGTTCCTCAAACTCCTTGATCTGCTCGAACCGACGCTCCACCACCTCGTCTGATACCCAACCATGCACGCGAGTGATCAGCACATCCTCATAATGCGACCGGTTGAACACCCCTATCTGCCCTTTCGCCGGGACTTCTCTATGTACGCGCCAGAGAAAGTCATGGGCCAGTTCTTGGGAGGAAGGCGCCTTGAACGACACAACCTTACAGCCCTGAGGATTCACGCCGGACATCACACTGCGGATCGTGCCATCTTTCCCGCTGGTATCCATGCCTTGAAGGACGATCAATAACGCCCGTGCGCTGTTGGCATAGAGACGCTCTTGCAGCTGACTGATTGTGGCAATGTGCTTATCCGTCTCGGCCTTTGCAGATGCTCTGCCGTCGTCGTCTTTCTTGTAGTTGCCGGTACCGTCTGGGTCGTGCTGCTTCAGAGATAACTTGCGGCCTATCTTCACACGATACTGTTTCATGAGAACCTGCTTTCTTCTCTCACTCAGATACAGAGCAGGGCGGAGATGGGTCTGTCTGGTCTTTTCGGTCTATCTGGTCTATCTGGTTTGGAGAATCGGATAACTAGACAGAGCAGACAGACAAGAGAGACCAGCCGGGTCTTGCATTTCACAAACGACGAGCTTTGTTGCGGCTCAATCCTGCGAGCCGGTCAATGAGACGTCATAACCAAAGCACAAAAGAGAAGGAGCGCACCCATGAGGTCACGTGCACTACCCTCTCTTTTGCTTGCCGGACATACGATCTGACGATCGTGCGATGTTACCTGACGGCTGACTTCAAGATCTTCCCTGCCGAGAACTTGGGGACTTTGGCTGCAGGGATCCGAAGCGCCTCACCGGTTCTAGGGTTCCGTCCGATCCTGGCTTTTCGCCTGGCAACCGTAAAGGTTCCAAAATTCACCAATGAAACGCGTTGTCCCTTTTTCAGGGAGGTGGTCACGGCTCCGGTGAAAGCCTGCAACGCAGTGCCTGCTGCAACCTTGGTAATACCAGCCGATGCCGCCATCTTTGCAATCAACTCTTCTTTCGTCATCATGCCCCTCCTGTTATTGGGTTAAACTACTCAACTCTTTGTTACCACGCTCGCTGTACCCCACCACATGACATGAGTCAGGCCTCCCGTATCTTCACAGTCCGACTCCGTTTCACGGGAATATGCAAATCATGGATCTTCTTCCTGAGAGTATTGCGATTTAAACCCAGCAGTTCTGCTGCCTGAATCTGATTGCCCTTGGTCTCCTGAAGAGCTCTGGTGATCAAGGGACGTTCAATGGCGGTGATCAACATCGGATGCAGGTTGCGTCCTGAACCATGTCGCATCCCCTTCACAAAATCTCCCATCTTCCATTCAAGATAGTCCTCAAGCGACAGAGCGTCTTTCCCGTTCGGTCGAGCTGAATTCTGCCGGACCATCATGTGCATGAACCTGGAGGCTCGCTTCAGTACGGTTCGAGAACCGGTGATGACCATGGTATGTGACAGATCGATGTTGGGAGGATTGGTGCTGGTTCTATCGGATGAGCCCGGTTTCAACTCGACGATCACCGCATCAAACGATCGACGCATCATGTCCTTCGACAGCGCGGACATATCTTTCGCCACAGTCACAGACACATCTTTGAAGGCCTGTTTGAACTGGCTCTGGATCTCCGGATCACCGCTGAGCACCAACATACTGAAACCAGATGACGTAGGCGACATGAACGTTCCAGAAGAAAAGGAAAGAAGAGGTGCGGATTATTGCCCAGGGCCAATTTGATGTCAATGAGGAAAATGTCTGGCCAGCCTCTTACGGGCACAGGGAACAGGATGTGGGCATTTCGCCGCTTGCGCTTTTTCGCTCCCACGGGCATAGTGCGGGCAGCAAACCTCTTGCGTGGAGGCACTGATGGGAAGACGACTAACGGCAGAAGCGGTCGGCACGTTCTGGTTGGTGTTCATAGGCTGCGGGAGCGCGGTCTTGAGCGCCTCAATCCCACAGCTCGGCATTGGGGTCTTTGGGATCGCGTTCGCCTTCGGGGTAGCCGTAGTGACGGCGGTCTACGCCTTTGGCCATATCTCAGGCTGCCATATCAATCCCGCCGTCACCGTGGGCCTGATGCTCAGTAAGCGGTTCCCCGCGCACGAGGTTCCTGGCTACATTGCCGCACAAGTGATCGGTGCGATCCTCGGCGGTGGTCTTCTCTATCTCATTTGCACAGGGCGGGAGGGCTTTGTGCCCGGAGGCTTTGCCTCCAATGGCTACGGCGACCACTCTCCGGCCGGCTATTCGCTGCTGGCCGGCTTCTGCGCTGAGACGGTATTTGCCTTTTTCTTCCTTCTCATCATCCTGGGCTCGACGGACAGCAGGGCACCGCAGGGCTTTGCACCCCTGACAATCGGGCTGGCGGTAGCACTCATCAATTGGGCCGGTATCCCGGTCACGAATCTGTCCCTGAACCCCGCACGCAGCGCCGGCAGCGCCGTCTTTGCGGACGCGTGGGCTCTGCAGCAACTCTGGCTCTTTTGGGTCGCCCCTATTCTCGGAGGCGCATTAGGTGGGCTGGTCTATCCCCTTATGGCCGGCAATCCGAAGAAACCCTAGCTGGCTGTTGACAAAGTCCGCCAGCGGCGTTCCCTGCCTCCGCCGAAGCGCTTCGCGCAGGCAGGTCGCCGCGCTCAGAGGCTCAACGTACTACTAAAGAGTACGCTTCGCCTCTTTGCTTGCTGCGGCCTTGCTGGACGGCCTTTCTGAACAGCCTGCTAAGTGGGCCGGTTCAACGGCGCCGCGCGACTCTGGCTTGCGGCACGTTTACGGCAGGGAGGGCACATCCTGGGCGCAGCGGAAACCGACGTTGGGTTCATGTTCTGCCGGATCACCTTTGGTGCGGAAGGTCGAGCGTAGTCGGTAGGGGGTATTGGTATAGGATCCGCCCCGCTGAACTTTCGTCGTGCCCTCAGCCGGACCGTGCGGATTGATCGCGGGAATCTTCTTGTAGTATTCCTCGTCGTACCAATCGATCGTCCATTCGTAGAGATTGCCTGCCAGGTCCTGGACACCGTAGGGGCTTTGCCCCTTCTCACGATGGCCGATGGGCGAGACCGTCTCAGCACCTTCATTCAAACCGAACACTGCCTGTGCCGGTGTCGGGAGATCGTTGCCCCAAGGATAGATTCTTCCGTCGGTCCCCCGCGCAGCTTTTTCCCATTCGGCTTCGGTCGGTAACCGTTTCCCCACCCAGAGGCAATAGCCGATCGCTTCCATCCAGTTGACCCAACGTACCGGCTGATCGGCTTGGACGACCGGGGTCTCTCGGTCTCCGAACCCCCAAGGGGGTTCACTGTGAATCGCCTCGACGAACTTGGCAAACCTTCCGTTGGTCACCTCAAATTTATCGATGTAATAGCTGTCGAGGAACACGCGATGAACCGGCTGCTCGTCGTCATCGCCCTTATCGCTCCCCATGGTGAATTCCCCGGAAGGAATCAGGACCATGGAGGCTCCATCATGTCCGACGATCTCGGCCGGAAGCGACGGAGCAGTGGAGGACTTGTGATTGGTTCCCGGATGTCGTTTCTCCAACGGCTTCCCCTCATTTGAGGCCCTGTGCGGTTTGGCCGGTGTTAGAACCGGTTTTGGCTTGACCAGGAACGTGTCATCAGGCTGTGCGAGGCCGTTGGTGATCCAGACGACCGATAACAGGCTGATTAGCGCCGCAGGAGCCATCAGTCGCGCCCACAACCTCATGTGCGATCCTCCATTCGGCCACTTCAGCGCAGGTTGATCGTCTATTTTAATCCGATAGAGTACCCAAAATCATGAAGACAAATCCAGCATCGAGTGCGACCGCCAGAGCAATGGAGGCCACCCCCCACCGAGACATCGGCTGGCGCCGACCGCTGAAAGCAACCTGCCCCAGCAAGTAGCAGGCATGTTACGCCGACATGGGGGAGTGTCCGGTTGAGATTCCAGAGGCCAAACCGCATCTACGTTTGTGTCGATGCGATCGTCCAGCCGGACATAAGACCCCCCGGTCAGATGGCCGAGGGGCTGGTTGGTGGAGGCGCCGGGAGTTGAACCCGGGTCCGAAGACCTTCAGTACAACGGATCTACATGTGTAGCCGATCGTTTTAATTTCGCGGCCACCCACGCCCATCGGCTGGCTTAGACTGGCCGCTAGCCCAGTATTGTCTCATCCTCAGCCGCTGAGCACCGGCTTTGGACCAGCCCGCTGTATCGCGCTCCGACCACCCCCGCGGGCCTCAGGTGGAGGAACGTCGCAGTTAATTAAGCTGCGAGTGCCAGTTCTTGATTGGCAGTTACATTTTCCCGGAGGATTTACGAGACCCCGAGAGCTCGACATGCACCGCTGACCTCAGTATCCCCGTCGATACCGGTCGCCCCCTTTCTTGTCAGGATGATGAAAATGGTCTCCAGCGGCGTTCTCGCTTCTTCGCGCCCTGCGACGTACGTAAAACTGTACGCCTCGGGTGCTCAGTCGCTCGGGCCTTGCTGGAACCCATTTTGATCATCCTGCAGGTTCCAGCTTTGGTTACCAACCATCATCTAATAAGCCGTACGCACTTTCTTAGATGCTCATGATACCGCACAGGTCAAGGAGATGCTAGGGAGGGGTTAGAATTGACAGGTCATAGCAAAGTTACATGAACTTGCGGCGTTTGAAGGCTTTGATATCTTTTGCCGTCAATTCAAACCATTCACCATTACCACGCTTGCAGTGACCAGGCTTGTCGCAGCAGCGGATCTACGATTGCAGCAGAACCGTCATGCGCTCTTGAAGCGGGTCACTTTGGCAAACACAATCGCCGCGAAGGGGAGCGCCAGGCCCAGGAGCAACTGAGCGATCAACAGCGAGCCGAGGTGACTATAGTCGGCTGGCGTTTGAATGACGCCGGAGGCCTGATCACGGACTTCCCGAGCCACGACATAGATTTCGTTCAGGTATTTGGTGCCAAGCTGGCTCAACGACAAGGCCAGATTCGTAAATGACGCCATCACGGCAAAGAAGGTGGCTTTCAAGTTCGCAGGAGCGCTGTTCGCAATCCAGGCGAGCATGGGAATCATCGAGATCTGACCGAGCGGCGATTCTAACGCCGTATCAACCAGCGCAATGAACCGTGCATCGACAACCCCTCCAGTAATGCTCGCCGTCCATTCGTGCAGACCATAGAACATGCTCACGATCGGAAGGGTCAGAATGGTTCCGATCACCGTCAGGAACCCCACGACATAGGCAATCGACCGCTCTGCCATGAAGCGCCGAAAGACGAACATGCCAACCAAGGTAAGCGTGCTGCCGATCAGCGAGAGGACGGAGAGGAACTGCTGATCGAATTTGAGCTGGTCGATCATCCACCAGGTCGTCCCCGGCCCGGTCCCAGGAATCGCCCGGAAAATAAAGACCACGACCGCTGTCCCGACCAGCGTGAATCGCTTGTCCGGCTCCAGCTCTCGCACCAGTCGAGCCATCAAGAACAGGACGATGGCCATGGAGCCGACAAAGACAATTTCTGCGCTATACGAGAAGCCGCCGAATCCGACGGTCAGTGTGAACAGGACAAAGCCAAGACTTCCGCCTAGAATCCACCAATTGGGCTTCGTCGTCTCCTGTGTTTCATCACGCGCAGTGACCATCTGCCCTGCTTGCCCAGCGGGAAACCCTTGTTGAAGCAGTCGGCTCTTGTGTTTCAGGCGGAGTATCCAGGCCAGCCCGACACCGAGAACTGATATGAATGGAATGACCAACGCCATGAGATACACCTTTTGGTAGAGCCACACGACCTCTGCCTGCGGAAGTCCATCTACCCCTGTGAAAACATATACGTTGATCAACGCCACAATGATGCCGCCACCGACGATCGCCACACGACCGAGTGTCTGCATCGTGGTGTGCATGAGCTTGAGGGTCGGCTGGTCGAACGGCTGCCCACGATCGTCGACGCGAGGAACTGCCTCAACCGTCATCGCATCCGCGACTGCATCTTGCACCACGTAGCCGATCGGCCCAAGCAAGGTGCTGATCACATACCAGACCTCCGCAGGCAGGAAGGAAGTCATCGCTTCGCGACTCCCGATCAAGGCCGCCATGATACCGAGACTGGCCGCCAAGAGCCCGGCTCCGAGGCCTACAAGCCAACCTTTCCAGCGCCACAAAAGATCGACGAGATGTCCGATCGGCATCTTGAGCGCCCAAGGAATACCGGCCCAGAATCCCAGCGCCGCGAGGAATGACGCGGAGAGGCCTAAGTAGTCTTTCACGAAGAAGGTGCCGACAATCCCAGTCAGGCCGGAGATGCCATAGGCCATGTAGACCATGAGCGGCGGCAGATAGGAGAGCCGCATTTCACGGCCCAGGGAAAGAATATTGCTGTCGATCCACTGAGCCAGATGCGTGAACATCGCTATGAGATGACGTTGCCGGGCTGGCGACGTTCGACCAGCGCCCTGAGGTGCGCGCGCATCTCCTCAGCCGGCAGGCGCGTCCGGCCACCATGCCCGGCCAGCACCCATTCGAAAGGGTGGTCGAGAAGTTTCTGGATGGAATCTACGAGGACATGTCTCCTCCAAACCAGCCTGGTCGGAGCACCCAATCTCTTCTGCACAGAGTCCCACCAGAGGTGATCGCCCGTGAAGAGGAAGGTATTCTTGTAGAGAAGGGCCATGCTTCCCGGGGTATGGCCCGGCACGGGAATGATCCGAAACTGCGGCATGACCTCTTTGCTGTCGGCCCCCTCAATAACCCATTCTGAATCAGGAGCCCCTTCGAGGTCCGCTCGATGAATGATCCGTTTCGCGCCGAAGTGTGCAGCATACCTTTCTGCATCGGCTACATCGTCTTTATGGGTGAGAAAGATGTACGCGATGCCACCCTTCTGTTCGAAGGCCTCGACGAGATGTTTGAGGTAGCGTGGTGAATCGATCAGCCAGTTGCCGTCCGGATGTTCGATGAAGAAGCTATTCGCGCCAAACGATTTTTCTGAGTTGAAGCCACAGTACGAGACACCGCCCTCCAGATGGAGCGGAAAGCTCGCCATAGCGTCCTGCACTCGCACCTTGTCGCTCTGCTCGGCCCCGATTGCACCGACCGGGCAGGCCAGGAGCGCTTGATAGGCCTGTTGAACAGGTCCATGATCGGTCGGTTGTTTGGTGACCGCGGAAAAACTACCGACTTCCTCAAAGCTCGCCGGCGCGAGCTGGCGACACGTATCGCAATTGATGCAGGTCGCATCGACAAAAAAATTCCCTGCGACATTGGAGTCGAGCCGTTTTTGCTCGTCAGCCATTGTACAACCTCTAAAGTCGAGCCTACAGGATGCGGAAAAACTCAGTCTGAGCCCGCAGGATGCTCAAAAAGGCCAGACTTCTCACCGACCCAGCCCTGGCGGTTATTCCACCCTCCCACCCTGAGTCTGCCAAGACAGACTCTTCACCCATAGACGCGCCTTTTCCCAAGCAAGACCGCAGCGAGTGATCAAAGACAATCCTCCCAAGCTCGCTCGTTACCTTCTTTCAAGGGGTGACCTGGCTTGGTCCCCAACTGCGCACGTCGAACGACCACTGCTTCATCGTGGGGGTTCCGTGAGCACGGGGGACCAACCAGGCCACCCCTCTCCCTGCTGGCGGTCCTTTTCAGCATCCTGGTTCCTTCGCACGATCGGCTATCCGCCAGAGATACCAGGCTGCGGCGGTGCGGTAAGGCCTCCATCGCTCACCATATCGTCGCACCTCTTTCGGCATCGGTAGCGAACGCCGGCCATAGGCGATGCGGAACCCTTTGCGCACACCGAAATCATCAACCGGAAGGACGTCCGGTCGTCCCAGTTGGAAAATCAGGAGCATTTCGACCGTCCAACGGCCAATCCCACGGACCGCGATGAGCCGTTCGATGATCGTTTCGTCATCGAGCGCTCGAATGATCACTCCCGCCGGCACGGTACCGTCCAATGTTTTGGCAGCCAGATCGCGAAGTGCTGCAACCTTGGCTTGTGAGAAGCCCGCACTGCGAATCGCCTGCTGGTCCATCGCAAGCAGATCGTCCGGTCGAGGAAACCGGCGCATCGGACACAAAGCTACGAACCGGCGGAGTATACTCTCCGCCGCATGTTCGTGCAGCTGTTGATAGGCAATCGCCCGTGCCAACGATTCAAACGGCGACCGGCGCGTTCGCGGCGTCAAACGAAAGGGCCCGATGTCCCGAATCACACGCTTCATGACCGGGTCTGTCTTTGACAGATACCTGGTCTCTACTGTCTGTCGATCCATCCGAGAACCCGGGCCTAAGGTTTATCTTGGGTCAAGATCGCATCGGCCTCGATTTCGACCAACATGTCCGGATCAATCAGCCGTTTGACCTCCACCATCGTCGTCGCGGGCCTGATCGAGCCGAACACTTCACCATGGGCCCGGCCGACGTCCTGCCATTGATCAATGTTTACCAGATACATACGCGTTCTGACCACATCGGCAAGCGAGGCTCCCGCCTGCTGGAGCGCCGATTCAATCGTCTTCAACGTTTGAATCGTCTGTGCATAGGGATCTCCCTTGCCCACCAAGCCGGAGGGCGTCATCGCCGTCGAGCCGGATACCTGTACTGAGGTTCCGACTCGTACTGCTCGAGAGTACCCAAGCTTGCTCTCCCACGGACCACCAGTGGAAATATTCTGCCGTCCCATCTGTTCCCTCCCTACATCACAATGCCGCCACCGGCATGAATATTCTGGCCCGTCAACCACCGCGCCTCTTCACTGACGACGAATGCCACCACATCGGCAATATCTTTGGGGAGACCGAGCCGCTTCAACGGCGACATCTGAATGCCGATCTGACGGAACTGCTCTGTCATCATGCCCGTCTCAGTAAAGCCTGGCGAGACCGTGTTGACGGTGATGCCTCGTGGAGCGAGTTCCTGCGCCAGCCCTTTTGTGTACTGCTCTAATGCGCCTTTGCTGCCAAGATAGGCCGTCGCACCGGGAAAACTCAAATGGGTTCCGTCGGTCGAAATGTTCACGATACGGCCGCCCTCTTTGAGCACATAAGCCGCTTCCTGCATCGCGAAGTAAGGGCCCCTGGCATTCAAGGCGATGAGCTGGTCGAAGTCTTCCTCTGTGGTCTCCATAAGAGGCTTGGGCATAAACCGCCCGGCATTGTTGACGAGGATGTCGAGTCGGCCGAATTGCTTCACCGTTTCGATTACTAGACGGCGGGCCTCTACGACCTGGCTCATATCGGATTGGACGGCGACGGCCTTCCCACCCTTGGCTTTAATGCCTGTGACTACTTGCTGAGCTTTCTCTGCGCTTGTTCCGTAATTCACCACCACGATCGCCCCGTCTTGAGCCAATCGCTCTGCAATTGCCTGTCCGATTCCACTCGACGACCCTGTGACGATCGCGACCTTTCCATTGAGTGACGCCATAATGGCTCCTTTACGTTTTTATAGATGACTGTCGTCCTATCTCCTCATCATCACCGATGGAGGTACGCCGCAACTCACCCCTTAACGAAAAATGGTCGACGGTTGCTCCCAGATTGCCGAGTACAGCAATTCTGTCAGGGGCTTGCGGACTCTTGGCTGAGCTTCCCTTGCGCGCAGGCGGTCTGGTAACAAAGCAGGATCGCCTGGATACCCAATGGCAATTATGGCCACCGGGTCATAACCCTCTGGAATCTGACAGTCCCTTCGCGCCTGATCGATTCGGAAACCCGCCATCTGATGGGCGGCAAGCCCGAACGCTGTGGCCTGGATCACGAGATTCTCCGCCGCCATGCCCGTATCATGGAGCGCATGGCGATTCGGCGAGCCATCTTCGAACTGCAGTTTTGCCACAGAGAGCAGCAGCACCGGTGCACGATAGGCCCATTTCTGATTGGCTTCGACCAGGCAGTTGAACAACCGGTCGTACTCAGCCTTATTCTCCTTCATGGCCACCAGGAATCGCCAGGGCTGCCCGTTATTCGATGAAGGGGCCCACCGTGCCGCTTCGAAAAGGCTCAGAAGCGTATCTGCTTCCACCGGCCGTTCGTCGAACGCGCGCGGACTCCATCGCTTTTTCAACAGCTCGTGAATGGGAAATTGCGTCTGGGCGGGTTTTTCCATTGTTCATCCTTTCGACTTCAATCAGAGTTTACGTCAAATCATCTCTTCCGTTGCTTCACTCGAACTGTCGACGGAATCGCCACATGCCAAAGCCGAACAACGCTGCGCCAAGCACCACCATCGCAAGCACGGAGCCCCAGAGAATCTTCAGGCCCGCACCTTTGAGCAAAATGCCGTGCGTGATCTCGACGAAATAGCGCAGAGGCGACAGCACCATGAGGTGACGGACCCATTCCGGCAGGGCCTCCATTGGCGCCATGAGGCCTGACAGCAGCAACATCGGAGCGACCACGAACAGGGTCATCATACCCACTTGCGCTTGATTCCTCGCCAGCGTCGCGGCAGCCAATCCCATGCCGGCAGTGGTGAAGACGAACAGGGCCGTGAGGCTGAAAAACAACACGATGCTTCCTTTGATCGGCACCCCGAACACCGGCTGCATGATCCCGAACAGGCCGACCGCCGTGGCGCAGAGAATCACTACCGTCATCGACAGTACCTTGGGCAACATGATCTGCAACGGCGTCAATGGTGAGACCAATAGTTGCTCCACCGTGCCCCGCTCTTTCTCCCGAACCAGGGCTGCCGCAGGAAGTAGAATCGCAAAGATCGTAATCTGGCGGAGGAGATGTGAAATGGACTCAAACCAAGCCTCATTCTGGTCCGGGTTGTACCAGACCCGATGGTCATTCTCGATCACCGGCAAGTTCTGTGACGACTCCTCTGAACTCCCGACTCTCGCCAGCGCAGTCTCCTGTCCGAACCGCGCGACGATCCGCGCGGCGTAACTGGCGGCGGACAGGCCTTGCGGCGAATTGGTCGTGTCCACGAGCAGTTGCACCGCCGTGGGCTCTCCCGCCATGAGCTGTTCGTGGAACCGTGGCGGGATCTCTAAGATCGCCATCGCTTTGCCCCGGTCCAGCAGGCGAAGACCTTCTTGAGGATCGGCAATTTCCCCTTCCAGGCGAAAGAAGGGTGCTTGGAACCTGTGGATGAGTTCACGCGACGAGAGGGTGTGGTCGGCGTCATAGACCGCCAGACTCGCGTTGTGCAGTTGTGACCGGAGGCCGTTCCCTGTGATGTAAACCGCCAGCGTGAAGGAGTAGACGAGGAACAACACGATCGGCACGTCCCGAAACAATTGGAGCATCTCCTTTCGGGTCATGACTACCAAACGACGCCACCAGATAACCGCACGTTGTGAACTGGGCCCCAGCACAGATTTCATGATCGTGGCCGCTTCGTAAAGAGCCGGTACCCGACGATTCGCAAGACGGCGGCGTACAGGGCCAGGGCTAGCACGTCCACCCATAACACCTCGGGACCCACCCCTTTCAGAAACGCTCCGCGGACGATGTTGGTGTAGTACATGCCCGGGAACAGGTGGGCCTGAATCTGCGAGCCGGGACTCAGGGAAGAGACGGGAACGATCAGGCCGGAGTACAGGATAGTCGGCAGGATGCTCACGATCATTGTAATGAGGAGGGCCGCTATCTGGGTACGGACCAGCAGCGACACGAGCAGGCCGATGCCGGTGCTGCTCAGCACGAACACCAGCGAGGCTGCGAGAAAGAACAGCAGGTTGCCTTTAAACGGCACGCCGAACCACAGGGTGGCCATAACCCACAGGATCATGGCGTTCACCCAGGAAATCAGCACATAGGGAAACAGCTTGCCGGCGAGAAATTCGATCCGAGTCACCGTTGAGCTGTAAATGTTGTAGATGGAGCCGGTCTCTTTCTCCCGGACGATCCCCAGCGCGGTCAGTAAGGGAGACGAGAGCATCAAGGTAAACATCACGAGCGCCGGCACCATGGACCAGGTGCTCCGAACCTCTTCGTTGTAGAGATAGCGCACCTCCAACGTCATGGGCCGTACCCGAGCCTCGGCCTGTGCATGGGAAATCCCGCTCAGGCGGGAGAAGTAGTCGACGAGCCGCTCTTGGCTGAAGGCGCTGTTGATGGCGATGACGTAACCCTTGGTGATGTCCGCGCGAAGAGGGAACGTTCCGTCGATGAGCGTCTGGACGTCGGCCGGCTGCTCCGATAGCAGACGCTCCTGGAACTTCTCCGGCACGATGATCACGGCCTGCGCCTTCCCGCTTTGCAACCAGACATCGGCTTCTCTCTCACTGGCAAGTTCTCCGTGAAAGGTGAAATAGCGCGACTTCACAAAGCGGTGTAGGTACTCCCGGCTGAGTGAAGTGTGGTCTCGATCCACCACCACGAATGAAATGTTTTCCACGTCCAGGGCGAGGCCATAGCCGAATACGATCATCCAGGCCACCGGCATTAAGAAAGCAAGGAGCAGAAACATCCGGTCGCGGATGATCTCGCGCCACTCCTTGGAGGCCACGGCTGCGATACGCCGGAGATTCATGCTTCCGCTCCTGTAGTCGTCTGACGTTCCTGCCGCTCCAGCGCCATGACGCGATGAACGAACACATCCTCGAGGCTGAGGGGACGGGCGGTTACGCTTTGGACATGCAGGCCCTCTGTCAACAGGGCCGCGCGAATCCGTGCTTCGTCCTGCACGAGGTCGGTCGAGAGCAGGTGGATCTTCGTTCCAAAGAGCGCCGCGCCGGCGAATCCCGACTGCTTCAATCGCCGGAGTGCGAGCCCCGGTTGATCCGTTGCCACTTCGAGAAGATGCCCTCCCTCCCTTTCGACTTCGCCTTTCATCTCGTTTGGAGACCCCTCCGCCACGATCCGGCCCGCATACATCAACGCAAGGTGGTCACAATGTTCTGCCTCACTCATGTAATGGGTGGTGATGAGAATCGCGACGCCTTCTTCTCGTGCCAATCGGGAGAGGATGTCCCAGAAGTGGCGGCGGCCGATTGGGTCAACGCCGGATGTCGGCTCATCGAGAAACAACACACGTGGCTGATGGACAAGCGCGCAGCCGAGCGCCAAACGCTGCCGCACACCCATCGGGAGGCCGCTGGTGAGATTGGACTCGTAGCCTGCGAGCCCCGCCATGTGGATGATCCACTCAAGCCGCTCCTTCGTTTTTCGTTTGTCCAAACCATAGATTCCGGCAAAGAGGCGGATGTTTTCCTCCACCGTCAGATCCAAATACAGCGAAAAGGCTTGGGACATGTAGCCGATCCGTTCCTTGATCGCTCCGCCAGCGGTCTTCATATCTACCCCCGCCACCCACCCTGCTCCCCCACTGGGCGGCATGATCCCGTTCAGTATCTTGATCACAGTCGTCTTGCCCGCCCCGTTGGCACCAAGCAGCCCGAAAATCTCTCCTTGTTTCACCTGAAAGCTCACCTGATCAACTGCGCGGAACGTGCCAAACTCGCGAATGAGCCCGCGCGCTTCGATGGCCAGCCCATCATTCCGATGAAGTTCTGGCGAAGGCGCCAGCGGGCCGATGGTGTCCTTCACTCTTCCCTGCCGAAGCAGGAGCGCGACGTATACGTCCTCCAGTTCAGGATCATCGGCCCGGACTTGCTTTGCCTGTATGTCACCAAGACTCTCTTCCACTCGTCGCACCGCTGCTGAATGGTCTTGCTCTTCTGTCATCACATGCACCAGTAGACCAAGCGTTTCCACCTGAGAGAAATCTTTCTTTAAGCGGATCACGGCTTCGATTTGCGGAGAGGCTTGACACGTGACCATTGTTCCCGGGACGAGTCCCTGCACGCTGGCCGGCGTACCGGATGCAAGCACCCGTCCTTCAGACAAGAAGGACAACCGATGGAATCGAGATGCCTCATCCATGTATGCAGTGGAGACCAGAACCGTCATGCCTCGCTCCTGCTGCAATTCAGCCAGAATGGCCCAAAAGTCCCGACGAGAGACAGGGTCCACTCCGGTGGTCGGTTCATCCAGAATCGTCAGCGCCGGCTCATGAATCAGCGTGCAGATCAACCCCAACTTCTGCTTCATCCCGCCGGAGAGGTTCCTCATCGGTCGGTCACGGAAGCGATCCAGCCTCGTCATCGCCAGCAACCGGACCTTGCGCTCGGCCAGGTCCTTCTCAGGAACGAGGCGCAGGCGAGCGAAGAAGTCGATGTTCTCTTCAACCGAAAGAGCCGGATAGAGATTCAGCCCCAACCCTTGAGGCAAAAACCCAATCTTGGATTTAATCTGCTCCGCCGACCACTCGGAATCGACGGTCGTCCCGAAGACCTCGACCGTTCCCCCTTCATACGACAACACTCCTGCGATCGCTTTCATCAGGCTGCTCTTTCCCGCGCCATCAGGACCGATCAGGCCGTACATCTCTCCTCGCTGGATCTCCAGATCAACGCCTTGCACCGCCACATGCTTCTTGTAGCGCTTGACGAAGCTGGACACTCGAACAATTGGAGATTCCTGCGTTATGGCTGCTTTATCCATTAGGCACCTGATGCCTATAAGCTTTCTGCTCTGAACTTCTGAACTGACTCGCAGCTGAGTGCTGACAGCTTGCTTACCACTATTTCGGCTTCATCCACGCCACACCCTCATGCCATCGGATGACCGCATCAGCAGGAAGACCCGGCGTGAGCCGATGATCCGGGTTTGCAGCCAAATAGAGCTTCACCGCGTAGATCAGTTTCACCCGCTCGTCCCTTGTCTGTACTTCTTTTGGAGTGAACTCGGCTTTGGAGGCAATGTAGCCCACCGTCGCATCGAAAGGCTGATCGGGAAAGGCGTCGGTGTAGACGCGGGCCGGCAAGTCCAGGCGAACTTTCCCTATCTCGATTTCCGGAATATACACTTTGAGATACAGCCGATCGAGATCCATCAACTCAAACAAAGGAGCGCCGGCCACCACCACTTCTCCTTTATCCACCATACGGGTCGTGATCGTGCCACTCGTCGGCGCAACAATGGTCAGATCGGCCAGGATACTCTCAGCCTCGGCCAAGGCCGCCTCGGCTTGATCCCGCTGGCGCTCCCACGTTGCCACCTCGTTTTCCTTGGTTCGGATACGTTTCCAGCCCAGCTCCGTCTGCGCTAGCTCCTTGACGGCCTGCGTGAGTCTCGATCGGGCGGTAGTGATCTCGCTCTTGGCCACGTTCCATCGGGCCTCGGCTTGGTCAACCTGCTGCCGCGAGACCGCCTGTTCAGCGATGAGCGGCCGCATCCGTTCCACGTCACGGCGCGCCTCGTCCTCCACAGCCCTGGCCTGGTCGACGGCAGCACGAGCGCTTGAGATGCCTGCATCGGCGGTCTCGATGGCCAGCGGAACCTCAAGGTTCAACACCGCCAGGGAAGCGTGAGCGGCTTGGACCTGGGATTCAAGCGCCTCGAACCCACGGCGAGCCTGATCGACACGAGTCCGAGTCTGCACATCATCCAAACGGACAAGAACCTGGCCGGCGTGGACGGTGTCACCTTCTCGGGCGAGCAATTCCTGAACCCGCCCCGCGAACTTACTCGCGATCGCGATGTGGTCTCCTTCGATCCGGCCGTTCGCCTGAATCAATCCATCGGGCAGGCCGTGCGAGACAACGAATCGCTGCACGGCATAGATGCCGGCGGCAACTACAATAAGGACCAGCGCGACGATCAAGACGGTCTTTCTGGACATATGTTGGATGGACAGACTTGTGAGTAGCCGAAGGACTCAGATCATTGGCTCGTCTTCACTTGCTGGATTGTTCCGCTCTTGGGGATATGGGCCCAGCGACAGAATCGTGGGTGGGAGACCAGCCACCACCTAGCGCCTTGTAGAGTTGCACGATCGAGACCAGATGAAGCCTATTGGTATCGGCAAGTGCCAATTCCGTCACAAAAAGGCTCCGCTGTGCAAGGAGGACATCCAAATAGTTCGCTAAGCCGCCTTTGTACCGCAAATTGGCAAGATGCAAGGCCGACCGCAAGGCACTGACCTGCCTTCCCTGGGCGGACGCCTGCTCACGGGCCGTGCTGACCCCCACCAATGCGTCTTCAACCTCCCTGAACGCGACGAGGATCGTTTGTTCGTACTGGGCCAGAGCCTGTTTGGCTTGGGCTTCGACGGCCTGCTGTTGAAACCCTAACGTTTGGGCATTCAACAAGGGGCCGGTCAGTACCGGGGCAAGGACTCCGAAACTGGTTTCCGGCGACACAAAGTCCGTCAGGTGCGGACTCGCCACGCCGAGGATACCTGTGAGCGACAGTCTGGGAAACCGTTCGGCTTTCGCCACCCCGATCCTGGCTGTGGCTGCAACCAATTGTTGCTCCGCCGCCACAACATCTGGACGGCGTTGGAGCAGTTCTGAGGGAAGACCGGCGGGCACTACAGGCGGCATCATTTGTTCGGTGAGTGATCGCCCCCTGGCAATTTGACTGGGATTCCTCCCCAGCAGCACGCTGAGTTCATTTTCTTTCTGAATCATATGACGCTTCAGCTCCGCAATACGAGCGGCGGCATTCTCCCGCTCCGCTTCAAATTGGTCAACGTCCAGCTTGTTGATCAGTCCCTGCCGAAGCCGTGCTTGACCGATTCTCACCGACTCCTCCCATGCCAGCAAGGTGCGCTTGGCGATCTCCAACTGCATGTCGAATTGCCGAAGATCGAAATACGACTGCGCCACGCCTCCCACGATTTGCAGCGTGACGGCTCGCCGAGTCTCCTCCCGGGCCAAGAGTTCTGCCAAGCTCGCCTCATTCGCCCTGCGGATCCGCCCCCAGATATCCATCTCCCAGGACAGAGATCCTTGCACATAGTGGGCAAAGGGGCTGGGAAAACCGGGGAAGGTCACGCCGCCCAGGCGAGCGACGGGAAGATTACCCGTCGCGCTGAATTGAGGGGCAAAGTCCATGCGAGCCGTATACAGGCGGGCCTGGAATTCGTCGATACTGGCGACCGCTCGTTTGAGATCTTTGTTCTCTTCGAGTGCAATACGGATCATCCGCTGGAGTTCTTCGTCCTGGTAGAGTTCCCACCACGGCATATTCGCCAGAGAAGGCAGATCTTTCGGCTCTTCAGCCATGCGAAAGGAATCTGAGGTGGAAATGTCGGGACGTGAATAGTCGGGACCCATCGCGCACGCGAGTAGGAGCATCGAAAAGACTGCGAGGACGAGGCTGCGCATATCACTCTCCTCCTTCTATCCCTAACGGCATTGAGCTTGTCCCGGGACGAGAACCCGCTTGACCGGCACCACGCCGACTGAGTTTCCGCACCAGCACAAAAAAGAACGGCACGAAGTTTATGGCAAGGAACGTGGCAGCCAACATGCCCCCGAACACGCCGGTGCCGATGGAATTACGACTGGCTGCGCCCGCGCCGGTGGCGAGCACTAATGGCACGACCCCCAGAATAAAGGCCATCGAGGTCATCACGATCGGCCGGTATCGAATCTTGGCGGCTTCCATCGCGGCATCGACCAGGGAGTATCCGGCTTCATAGCGTTTGTTCGCGAACTCGACGATCAGAATGGCGTTTTTGGCGGAGAGTCCGATCAGCGTGATCAATCCGATTTGAAAGTAGATGTCGTTGCTCATCCCCATCACCCACACGGCGGACAAGGCTCCGAAAATACCAAAAGGCACGGCGAGAAGCACGGCAAAAGGCACGGCCCAACTCTCATACTGCGCGGCCAGCACAAGAAACACCATCAGCAAGCCGAAGGTAAAGGCGATAAGCGATTGCCGCCCGACCATGCGTTCCTGGTAAGAGATCCCGCTCCAGTCGATCCCATATCCTTGAGGAACCAACACTTCCTTGGCGACCTGATCCAGCGCATCGAGCACCTGCCCGGAACTGTATCCCGGAGCCGCTGCCCCCAAGACCAGGGCCGTGTTATAGCCGTTGAAATGGGTGACCGGATCCGGTCCACTTGTGAATTCCGTCGTCACCACTGTATCGAGCGGAATCATGGTGGATTTCTGTCCAGTCACGGCGCGCACGTAGATCTTGGCAACGTCCTCAGGCGAAGATCGAAACTGTGCCTCGGCTTCGGTCTGCACCCGATAGACACGGCCGAATTTGAGGAAATCATTGATGTAGAGATTGCCGAAATAGGCCTGCAGCGTGTCGAACACTTCGGAGATCGGCACGCCCAGCGATTTGGCCCGTTCCCGGTCCACACGGGCAAAGATTCGTGGGGCGCTCACGCGAAAACTGGAGCCGACCGCTCCGATCGCCGGATGCTGTCTCGCTTTGGTGAGAAACTCCTGGGTCACACCGGCAAACTTATTGAAGTCCCCGCTGCTGGGATCTTGAAGCTGGAGGGAAAATCCCCCCGTGGCGCCGAGTCCCCGGATCGACGGGGCGTTAAAGGCCAAAATCAGCGCCTCCGGAATTTTGGCGAACTCTCCATACGCGGCGCCGATCAGGGCCTTCACATGGTTCTGCGGCCCCTTTCGTTCGTCCCAGTGATGCAAGGGCAGAAACATCGTCGCCGAGTTCGGTCCTCTGGTGCCGAAGACGAAGTTCTGGCCGGCTAATGCATCGGTCGAATGAATTGCGGGAACTGAAAGAAAGTAATTTTCAATCTTGCTCAGCACCGCATCGGTCCGTTGCTTAGACGCCCCGTCCGGCAGCTGGACGATCGTGATGAAGTAACCCTGATCTTCTTCCGGCAAGAAGCTGAGGGGAATTGTTCTAAACAGCCCGGCGGCGGAGAGGCCGACGATGCCAAAAAGCACCAGGGATAGGACTGAGCGGTTGAGGAGCGTCCCCACGACGGCTGTATAGCGAGACTGCGTCCAACCGAAGAGTTGATTGAAGACCGCGAAAAAACCTCTGCGCTGGCTGTGGCCCGGCTTCAGCACCAGGGAGCAGAGGGCAGGGCTGAGCGTGAGGGCGGTGATCCCGGAGATAATGACGGAGATGGCGATGGTGATGGCAAATTGTTTGTAGAGCTCGCCCGTGATGCCGCCCAAGAAACCCACCGGCACGAAGACGGCGCAGAGTACAAGTACGATCGCGATCACCGGTCCACTGACCTCATCCATCGCCTTCTTGGCTGCATCCTTCGGCGAGAGTCCCTCTCTGATGTGGCGCTCGACGTTCTCCACCACAACAATTGCGTCGTCGACCACCATCCCGATGGCAAGGACCATCCCGAAGAGCGTGAGGGTGTTGATCGAAAAGCCGAGCGCCTGCATGCCGGCAAAGGTACCGATGAGGGAGACCGGCACAGCTACGCCAGGAATCAGCGTCGCGCGCCAACTTTGGAGGAACAGATACACGACGAGGATGACCAGCACCATCGCTTGCGCCAGAGTTTTGACCACCTCTTTGATGGACACTTCGATAAATTTGGTCGTGTCGTACGGGATATCGTAGGAGACCCCCGGTGGGAAACTCTTCGATACCGCTTCCATTTCCTTCCGGACTCGCTTCACCGTGTCGAGGGCATTCGCACCCGGCGACAGGAAGGTCAAGAGAAACACATTGGGTTTGCCGTTCCACCGGCCTTCCAGACTATAGGATTGAGCGCCCAGCTCGATCTTCGCGACATCTTTCAAGCGGATCATCGATCCGTCTGGGAGTGCCCGGACGATCATCTCCTCGAAGTCCTTCACGTCCGTGAGACGGCCTTGTGTGATCACCGGGATCGTCAGTTCGGTACCTTTCGGCGCCGGTTCCCGCCCGATCGTCCCGGCCGGAAAATCCCGATTTTGTTCGCGGACAACATTGGCAATGTCGGTGGGCGTGAGGCTGAGTTGCGCCATCCTGGTCGGGTCCAGAATCAGGCGCATCGAGTAATTCTGCCCGCCGAAGACCACTGCGTCTCCGACGCCACGTATTCGCTTGAGATTATCGATGACATTGAGGAGCGCGTAGTTGGAGACAAAGACCGTATCTTTCGTGGGGTCGCTGGAACTGAGCGCGACGACCGCGAGCAGGTCCGGCGACACTTTCTTGACTGAAATGCCTTGACGGACAACTTCGGGCGGTAACTGGGGCTCCGCCAGTTTCTGGCGGTTTTGGGTCTGTACCTGAGCAATGTCCACGTTCGTCCCAATTTCGAACGTGAGTTTGATGGTCATGTGCCCGTCATTGGTACTGGTGGAATCGTAGTAGAGAAGGTTGTCGATGCCGGGAAGCTGCACTTCGATGGGACGCGCGACCGAATCCGCAATCACTTCCGCGCTCGCGCCCGGATAGTCCGCGTCGATCTGGATGACGGGGGGCGTGATTTCCGGAAACTGGGCGATAGGCAAGCCTAGTAAGGAGACCAACCCAAGCACGACAATCACGACGGACAGGACCGAAGCGAAGATTGGCCGATCGATAAAAAAGTGCGGGATCATTTCCCCTGCTCCGGCTTTACATCTGCCGGCTGGCCGGAAGCGGCTGGGTCGGATTGATTGTACGGAACGGCTTTCACCGGCACGCCCGGTGCGATCATGTGAAATCCCGCGATGATCACCCGCTCTCCCTCACGTAGTCCATCTTCGATGGACCACTGACTGCCACGCCAGGATGTGGCCAGAACAGGGCGGATTTCCACCTTGTTGTCAGTCCCGACGACAAAGACGATGGGGCCCTTGGGTCCCTGCTGAACGGCGCTCTGGGGGACCAGGATCACGCCGGTTCTCACGGCGCCCAAAATGCGGACCTTCACGAACTGCCCTGGGAACAGGACGTTGTCCGGATTAGGGAAGATCACGCGAAAGTCTCTGGTGCCGGTGGCCGAGCGGACACCGACTTCGAGCAAATCAAACTTGCCTTCATGCGCATAGGTGCTGCCGTCCGCAAATGTAATGACACCTCGCAGTTCATAGAGTGTCGCGCCTTGGATCCGTTGAGTCGCACGGTCCCGGAAGCGCTTGAGGACAAACGTTTCCGGAGCGCTCGCGTTCACATACATGGGGTCTAACTGGTGGATTGTCGTCAACAGATCGGTCTGCGCAGAGATGAGGCGCCCTTCGTAGAGCCGACTCCGCTCGATCCGACCACTGATAGGCGCAGTAATAAGCGAATTGTCGAGATCGAACTTGGCCTTCACCTGATCGCCCTTGGCTCCCTCCAGTGCCGCCTTGGCGGCCATTTCCTCCGCCACCGCATCGTCCACATCTTTTTTGCTGACGGCCTGTTCCGCCAGCAGCGGTTTCACGCGAGCAGAATTTTGCTTGGCTTGCACTAGCCTCGCCTCTGCCTGCGCCACTCTCGCATTAGCGCTGCTCATCGCCGCTTTGAATGGAATCGGATCGATTTGATACAGCCGGTCGCCTCGCTTCACATCGCGTCCCTCGGCAAAAAACCTCTCTTTAAGGATACCCGTCACCTGGGAGCGGATTTCGACGGGTCGCGACGCTTCGGTCTGACCGATGAACTCCGGTTCATCCGGCATCGTGCCGGACGACACCGTGACCACCGGCACCTCCGGGATAGGAGGCACCGGCGTAGAAGCCGCCTCCTGCTTGCAGCCGGGTAATCCCGTAAGGCCAAGAACGAGCAGCACACCAAGCAGACCGAACGTGAGTCTCTGTGCTCGATTTTGTGCCGTGATGTTTGACATCCGTCGTCCTTCGGTAATCATCCGGTTACTTCCCACGTTCACCTCTTTGAGCCACATGCACAATCTCATTCACGATACAGCGTGTCAGACATCCGGAAGCGACGAGGCTGGCTCCCTGCTTGTGGATCTTCTTCAGCAGATCCTTTCCATCTGAGTCAACATAGGTCACAGCTGAGAGGTCTACAGTCAGAGGGTGGTTCGTTGTCGAGCCGACGACAGAGTCCCAGCACCGTTCCAGCTCTTGCACCCAAGGTCCCGCCAAACGTCCCTCAAGCCTGAGGACAATCGATTCTGCATTCGTGAGCGTCGTAATTTTCAGCATGGATTCTCTACCTCGCCCGTATGGAATGGCAAGGAGCATTCCCGTGGTCAAGAGCAAATAAGCCTACATAACACATTGTTGTTTCATGAAATATTTCGATGTCATATCGTGGGCAGGGCTCACTGACGATGGTGTTCTGCCGATATTCCGGCACTCGCCGAACCATCGGCAGGAGATGAAAGAACGGACCACCGAGTGGATTGCCAGGACTTCTTTCTACATGCAGGCCGGCATTCGCGAAGGCATTCACCGTCAGCCGTTCAACCAGCAGAAACTGTCTGCTCAAGCGACCGACCGTTCACTTCCGTCAGCAGCTCGTTTCGCTCATGATCCTCATACGATGGGCTCGGCTGGTGCCGCGCGGCGATCAGCGAATAGAACACCGGCACGACGAAGAGCGTGAATACCGTGCCCACGGTCATGCCGGTGACCAGTACCATGCCGATGCTGTTGCGGGCAGCGGCGCCCGGTCCCGAAGCCAGCACCAGAGGGAGGTGCCCGAAGACAGTGGCAGCCGAAGTCATCAGCACCGGTCGCAGCCGCGTCAACGACGCCTCGCGCAACGCGGCGGCCTTCGAGAGACCGCGGGCCTGCAGCGTGTTTGCGAATTCAACGATGAGGATGCCGTTCTTCGCGATCAGTCCGACCAGCGTGATCAGCCCGACCTGGGAGTAGATGTTGATCGTGGTCAGGTCCAGGAAGCTGAATATCAGCGCGCCGGAAATCGCGAGCGGGACCGAGCCGACCAGCACGATCAACGGGTCCCGAAAGCTCTGGAACTGCGCCGCAAGCACCAGATAAATGAGCACGACCGCGAACCCGAGTGTGACGACGAGCGCAGATCCCTCGTGACGGATCTGTCGTGACTCGCCCGCGTAGTCGATGGCGACGCCGGATCCGCTTGCGGCTGCGGCTGCGGTTTCGAGAACGCGCAGCCCTTCTTCCTTCGTGACACCCGGCCTGACTCCGCCGAAGATTCGTACCGCGTTGCGCTGCTGGAAGCGGTTCAGCGTGCGT
Source organism: Nitrospirota bacterium (assembly GCA_016219645.1). Taxonomy (NCBI): domain Bacteria; kingdom Pseudomonadati; phylum Nitrospirota; species Nitrospirota bacterium. The sequence continues at coordinate 128,658 of JACRLR010000067.1, read as the reverse complement.
GGCGCAGTGCTCGTTTCGATGTGCGTGAACGTCGAGACCGGCACAAGCTGGCCGCCCGGAGTCTTGATCTTGAGATCGAGGAGCGGATCGACCGTCGCGCGGTCTTTATCGCCGATCTGAGGAATGACTTTGTAGCTGCGGTCGAAATAGTTGAACCGGTTGACATACGCGCCTCCGAGGAGTGTTCCGAGTTCGCGGCCGACCCCCGCCAGGTCGAGCCCCAAGTCGGCAAGACGCTCACGATCAAGCACCACACGCGCCTCAGGGAGATCGATCTTGAGATCGGTGTCCACATACAAGAACTTGCCGCTTTGCCAACCGGCGCCGAGCACGGCGCCGACCGTTTCGAGCATCTGCTCGGGCGGTGCATCGTTCTGCAACACGAGTTCGACGTCATACTGGCCTGGAGTGGGCAGCGGCGGATCCAAGCGCGGGAACACACGAAGCCCCGGGACCTGCGACACCGCGCCGAACACCTCGCCGTACATCTCCTCGGTCGAGCGTGCCCGTCCGTGCCAGTCCTTCGCAACCAAGCCTCCAAATCCGCCCCATGCCGCCGTCAGCGACCATGTGAATTCCGTCTCGGGAAAGGACGTGATGGTCTTGACCACCTGCAAATGCTCGCGGTTCGTGGCGGCCACTGTGGAGTCCGGCGACGCTTCGAAAAACAAGCTGATATGGCTTTGATCCTCAACGGGAGCGAGTTCTTGCCGCGAAAACATGTACAACGGCCACACCGAAACCATGATGAGCAGTGACGCCGCCACGACTGCCCAGCGCATCTCCAGCGCCCTGTCGAGGAGCCAGGCGTAGACACGGCGCACCTCTTCAAACCTTCTGTTGACGAAGGCGGTCATACGGCCTTCCTTGCCCTGCGGATGCACGAATCGCGAGCTCATGACCGGCGACAGCGTCACCGCCACGATCCCCGACAGGACCACCGCCACGGCAAGCGTCATCGCGAACTCCAGGAACAGCGAGCCGGTCAAGCCGCCCTGGAAACCGATCGGTGTATAGACTGCGGCTAACGTGATCGTCATGGCGATGATCGGACCGATCAGCTCGCGCGCACCGGCCAGCGCCGCCTCGATCCGGGACTTACCCAGGCGCACATGCCGCTCGACGTTCTCCACGACGACGATCGCGTCGTCCACGACCAGCCCGACCGACAACACGATCGCGAGCAGCGTCAAGAGATTGAGGCTGAAGCCGAACGCGAACATGAACGTCGCCGCGCCGACCAGCGACACCGGCATCGCGACGAGCGGCACCAGCGCGGTGCGCACCGAGCCCATGAAGAGAAACACGACCAGCGCCACGATCAGGATCGTCTCCGATAATGTCTTGCTGATCTCTGTCAGCGCATTTCGCATGAACATCGTGCCGTCCCAGACCAGCTGCATGTCGATGTCCTTCGGCAACGTCGGCCGGATACGGTCCATCTCATCGCGCAGCCGGTGCGCGACATCGATCTCGTTCGAGCCGATCAGCGCCCAGATCCCGAGGTAGACACCTTCTTTCCCGTTGTACTTCGCGATCATGTCGGCTTCTTCGGCTCCATGCTCGACCTGGGCCACGTCTTTCAGCCGCACGATCGCGCCCCCCCGGTCGGCGACGATCAGGTTTTCGAACTCCACGGCGGAGCGCAGGTCGGTATTCGCCAACAAGTTGACCTGCACCAGGTTGCCTTTCGTTCGACCGACGGCCGCCAGGAAGTTGTTGCGCTTGAGGGCTGCCTGCACGTCTCCGGGCGAGAGGTTGAGCGCGGCGAGCCGATCGGGGTCGATCCAGATTCGCATGGCAACCTGGCGGCCGCCCTCGAAGGTAACCCGCTGGACACCGGGCAACGTCGAGAGTTGAGGCTGCAGCGTGCGCAACAACCAATCCGTGACGGCCGGCACGCTGCGTTCCGTAGAGGCAAAGCTGAGATAGAAGGACGCGTAGGGGCGATCGGCGCGTTGCACTTCGATCGCAGGCGGTTCGGCTTCCGCCGGCAGCTCGGATCGTACCTGTTGGAGCCGCGCGGTGACCTCGGCCAGAGCCGCCGTGCTGTTGTGGTTCAGCTTCAAGTGCACCGTAACGGTGCTGACGCCGGCGCGACTGGTCGACTCCACATAGTCGACCCCGCCGATCGCGGAGACGACCCGCTCAATCGGCGTGCTGAGAAAACCGCGGACGGTTTCGGCGCTGGCGCCGTAGTAGACCGTCGTGATGATCACGGACGAGCTTTCGATCTTTGGATATTGCTGCAACGGCAGGGCCGTCAACGCCCGCCACCCCGCGAGCAGGATCACGAGATTCACGACGACCGCCAGGACCGGATGCTTGATGAAAATGTCGGTGAACGAGCGCATGCGGATGTCCTTCTCCTATCGTTCCGGCTCTCTCAGCGTTCGCCGACGACCATCTGACCCGATCCGCTCTTATCCTCTGGGCTGCCGGCAATCGTGACCAGCGCGGCTTCTCGCAGTTTGAAGGACCCCGAGACAGCCACTTGTTCGCCGGCGGACAGCCCGGCGTGGATCACGACCTCGTCGCCGAGCATCGCGCCGCTCTCGACCGGCCGCACGTGCGCACGCGTCTTGCCGTTCTTGTCCGATTCGATCACGAACACTTGATCGCCGCCAGGACCCTTCCGCAGGGCGCTCGCCGGAATGGCGACCGCCTTTCGTAGCGAGCCGACCGGCACCCGAACACGCACCGAAGCGCCGGGAGACGGCGCGTTGGCCGCGCCCTCAATTCTCGCGCGTACCGCGGCGTTGCGTGTCGTGGGATCGATACGCGCGTCCACCGCGACGATTCTGGCTGAGATCGGAGACGATTGGCCGGCGGCGGATACCTCGACGCTGTCGCCTTCCCGCAGGCCGGCGGCAACCTGTTGCGCGACGGTGAAGTCCACATGCACGGCGTCGTCGATACCCTGCAGCGTCGTGAGTTCGGTGCCCTCGTTCAGATACTGGCCAAGGTGCAGGTCTGCCATGCCTACTCGCGCGTGGAACGGCGCCCGAATGGTCTTGCGGGCAATGATCGCCTTGGTGCGCGCGATCTGAGCCAGCGAGATATCGAGGTCCGCGCGCGCGCGATCCACTTCCTCCTGGGTCGTGGCACGGTCATGACTCAAGTTCTTTCTGCGGTCAAGCACCGTTCGCGCGAGGGCGGCCTGGGCTTCCTGTGCTTTCAGCTCAGCTTCCTCGACGGACACATCGAGTGCGACGAGCACCATGCCGGTGTCGACGATTTGTCCGGGCGTGAGACTGACATAACGGACAGTACCGGGGAGCTCGTTACGCAAGGTGATCGAGCGCAGTGCCAGAATAGTCCCGATGGACGTGGCAGTGTGGCGGTGCTCAATTTCCTTCGCGAAAGCGACGGTCACCGACTCCATCGGCTCCGGTTGGTTTGCGGACGCTGCCACGGCTGCCTGTATGGCCGTATACTTCCAGGCCGCCAGGCCTACGCCCACCGAGACGACCGCGACGAGCAGTAGAAAAGATCCGATCCAACTCCGACGATTCATGCGCGACGCCCTCCCGAACGCTTCATCGAAGCACCCTTGACCCTGGGCGAACGGCGAGCCGGTGTCGCGTGGGCAAGCATGTCCTCGAGTGCGCGGCGCACTCGAACAACGCGGTCTTGTTCGAGTGGAACGATTCCCAACACCCAGTCGAGCCAGAGTCCATCGATCGCAGCGGCAACCGCTTCGGCGACACCCGACGGCAAGCCATCCTTGGCGATGCGCAGATGGAGGTCGGCGTAGACCGCGCGCATGGGCTCGATCAACGCGGGGTTCTGAGCAAGCGCCGCGAACACCGCGGAGGAACTGCGCCGCAGTTCCTCCGTCCAGCACTTGGCGTCGGAAAGACAGTGGTCTAAAAGCGCGCGCGCCATGCGCCCGGGCCCTTCTGGTGAGCGCTCATAGGCTTCGGTGTAGCAGGATCGCCAACCTTCGGCGGTGCGGATGACCAGCGCTTCGACGAGCCGGTCCTTCGACGGGAAGTAATGCAGCAGGCCGCCTTTGCTCATGCGCGCTTCGGCGGCGACGGCGTCGAGCGTCAGGCTTGCAATGCCTTGTCGGGCGACCACGGCTTCGGTCGCGTCGAGAAGCATGTCTTGTAGCTTCGACGTTGTTTGTTTCATGGATGAAGAATACCGTCCGGTCGGTCTGGTGTCAACCGTCCGGTCGGTCGGTTCATGGCCTCCGGCATATGCAGTCGATTTATTCGATGGACTGAGCGCCATGTTCATACCCCACCCCGGCCGGCCAACGATTCCATTCCACTTCAGTTCCTGAGCGCCTGTTGCGCAACCGGCGCCGGTCGTCCGGTCGAGTGCGGTGGCGCCACGGCGTACTGAGTCGGACACGGCTACGTGTTCATGTTCCCATCGCCTGCCCACCCGTACATGGCATAGACTGTTCCTAACAGACGACGATTCGACGTTGCTATCGTAAGTGATTGAAAGCGAATGGATTAGTGAGCGGAGAGTGTAGTTTCAGGAGGATCGAAACGGCGCTGTGCCGACTTCATGACTGCCGACATCTCGGCAGATGACGGTAGGTCGGCGCCGTCAGGACTGCTGGGAGTGATTCGTGAGATAGATCTCGCTTTTTAGTCCTTGCACGTCTGTTTGTGGAGCCCCTCGCATTGCAGCCGTGGTCTCTCTGGTGTATTCGAAAAATTCGCCGGATAAAAAGTTTCCACTGGAAGGATGTTGTACCGCCTTCGAAGTTCTTCGACCTGCTCTCCCATCACAGGCCAGTAATCCCAGCCATTGTTCAGATCCACGTTCATCGCAGCTCCCCGTCGAATCGCGATCAGCGCCTTCGTCGGGTCGAAGAATCCCGTTCTGGCCTCAGTGATCGGCGTCATACGAATGCCCACGTGAAATTGCAGTAGGACGAAGAAGACGAAAAGCCACGGGTCACGCCGCTGGAAACCGGCGCTGAAACAGGCCACTTGAACTTCTTCCTCCGGAGCCGTTCCATAACCGGATAGGATGTGCGCGCAATCGTGAAACAAAATTTGTTCTGGCGCTCCACCCTTTTCCCCCGGTAGAGCGAACCCGTTCTTGCGACAGTACTCCCAATACGCACGCCCCAAAGATCCAGATGGATAATGCTCCAACGCCTGGTAGCGGGCCGCGAGCGCCGAATCTTCATGCGCGCCGATCATCCCGCGCATGAATGTGTAGAGGCCCCGGATGCCTTCTGTGTTCCAGATCTCATTGACCTTGGGCCTCAGCCAGAATCGACGCACGAGATCGAGGCGCAACTGCAAGATCTCTCCCTTCAGGACATGCCGCAGGTCCTTCACCTCGGGAGCGCTCACCTCCAGCGCCTGCGCGAATTGTTCGACCAGATCCGTTTCCTGGGCATTGGCTTTCCCGTCAATGAGGGACATCACAATGAGCCCCTGCACAAGCTGCTGCCTGAGCTGAGGATCGGGAAACGCCCGGGCCAGTTCTGCCGGCGTGATTGGAGCAAGCTGTTCGATCTCATGGGTGGTGCCGAAGACCCGCTGAACCGCTTCCATCATATGCCGCTCCGAATCATCGAGCATCCCATCCGCCAGTGCGACGGTCTTCATCGCCCGCAATCCCCAATAGGCTTGCTCTGGACTCGGTATCTTCAGTTCCATCGAAACCTCCCTGAGCACTATTGTTTTTCAACTCTACGCCCAAAGTGAGCTACGCGACAATGTCCGGCCCCAATCGGCTTGGCTTCGATCGTTAACAATCGACTCTCAGTTGGCCGCAATGGAGCTTAGCTCTGCAGCTGCCGAAACACGGCGTAGAAGGCTGGGACCTTTACCACTTCGCCCGTTGGGAGGGTGTGCACGGTGCGAATATGACTCTGGCCGGTTTCAAGCTGCATAAATTGATCCGTTGGGAACAGTGATTCTAGGTTATTTTCATGCAACATTCCGGGCGTAATCTGATGCTGGAAGACTCGCGCAAGGCCGGGAGGCAGTCCATATTGCTGAATCAGCTGGGCAAAGAAAGGCTCAACCGCTGACGACAGCTCGATCAGATACAGAATGCCTTTTGCCCCAAGCAGCCGCTCGATACTCTGTATCGCCGTCGCGTGGTCTGACGGCGACAACTGGTGCAGTACCGCGCGCATGTAGACATTCGCATCGCCAATTTCCTCATGGAGAGCCTGGGCATCATCGGGACACAGCACATCAAGAACTCGGTATGAAGCATTGGGGGCCGCTTGTTTCGTTTGGGCAATCTGAACCGCTGCGGGCGAAATTTCAGTGCCTATCACCCTGGCGAAATGATTCGCAAGAAAGCGCGTTTGCGTCCCGTTGCCACACCCCAGATCGATTAACGGAAGCCGTGGGTCGGCATAGTCTTGGAACAGCGCCAAATCTTGTTGGGCTGCATGAGCGGGGTCGGCGTCCCAAAAGATTTCGCCAGGCGTTCCGGTCGAGGTACTCCAAAAACTCTCCCAGGATGTCACGTAACGATTTGCCGATGTCATCGGTTGCGCTCCTTTCAGAATTGATCTTGTTGGTGAATCTCTGTCGAGAAACATGCGACGTGACAGCGGGGACTTTGCTTGAACCTCTACGGCAGCATATAGGTCAACTCAGGCCAGTGTGCGCTTCCGTGAATCCGTCCCGCTTTTCCTTGCTCAATATAAATACCGGCGACGAATGGCGTCGTGCCCTTAATACCCTTGAATCCTCCCTTTCCCCAGGCCCACGTCATGTCGCCTTTGCATTCGCCTTTCACTCCCACACATCGTATCTCTACGTACGCGAGGTCCTTGTCTTCATGAGCTCTGATGATGCAGACGCCCGTCTTCGGTCCCTCTTGATTCTCACTGACATGGAGAATCACCTGACAATCCATTTTGCCCTTGTGGATCTGCGGCGGCGCCGACCCCACTGGAAGATGCTTCACAAGCATAGTGCCAGTAATCGTGCCTCTAAAGATTCTGTCACCACCCCCCAGATCATCGATGACGCCTTGTCCCGTCCAACTCACGGTCGCATGGCCTGCGTCGATGGTTGTGGCTTCGGCTCCATAGAAGAGCCCCAGGCTCATGACGAGGAGGGTGACTGTCAGGATCAGGGATCGTCTGAATCTCATGGCTACTCCCTTTCTAATATGCGGCGCCATTCATCCCAAGTGTGAGGGAGAACCGAGCGCCGGTGAATAAAGAACTCCGCCCTGTTTTCCTACGACCGAAGGACGGTCCACCAATTCCGCAGCCACGTCGAGCGGAGGAGCTTGTACCCGAGCCAGGCCACAAGCAACATCCCGAACAAGGGAACGGCCAGGGTCTGCACTAGCTTCTGATAGTCGGTCATCTGCACCCGTAACAGATACTGCGGGCGCTTCATCAGATTCTGCTTCTCCGATGCAATCGTGACCGTATACAGCCCCTCGTCCAGCCGGACCTCGCTGCGGAGTACGCCGTCCGGGTGGGTGCTCGGGCGAATATCGGCCACGAGCTGATCTTCTGTGTCGTCGTTCCCTCCCCCCTTCACAATCCGCATCCCCACCGGTTCGCTGCGCAGGGCCGGATCGACGAGGTCCACAACCAGGAAGGTCTCTCCCGCTTTGGGGATGTCGGTGCAGTACTGTGCTTTCACCTCGTATTGCGGTTGATAGGCGTTGAAATGCACCACCCCCTCGCCGACCTGGCGGAGACAGGGGTCGTCTTCTCCGCTGGTGGTGCCATGGGCCGCGGCCATGCTGGAGTGGGCCAATACGCCAGCAAGCAGCAGTCCCGCCGCAGCGATTCTTGTCCTCTGTGTCTTCATGGCAAACCCTCCTGTGTGGGATCGGGCCCTACGCCGGTGCTCTCTCCTCTGCCCAGGGCCAGGGCACCCTGGGTGTTGCGACGTCCTGCGGCGTCACTCAGCGTCGCTCTCGCGAGCGCTGCCGCGAGCGGTTTTGAGCGATGCGTACGGGTACGGGCACCGTGCGCTGTCGTAAGGCACGCGCCCACCAGCCCAGCGCCAGTACGGCGATGACACCTGCAATTATCTGTCCCATATTAACCTCCTCATCACGACCGACAGTGCTTCTGATCCCTTCCCGTCGCCCGCCTCTGTGGCTCACCGAGCAGACAGACCCCTCCGGGGTGTAGAAAAGGGCCTGTCTACCTCAGCGGGAAACGCCGTAGGGAGTTGCGGCGTCTGCCCTGATCCCTTAGCTGGACCGATTGTCATTCCATACTGCAGACGATTCTGCAGAATGACCGGATCGATGACCTCGCCACATTGCACACAGCGCTGAGCGCGGTGGTCCGATAGATCCTGACACCATTCGGCGACCATAAGTCCGCTGCAGCGCGGACAACGATCGGTGTTATGGATGCTTGCCCAACGTGGATCGGTCAACTCAATCGATTGCTGTTGTGTCACCGCCAACGCCGTACCCATAGATCCCTCCTCGGTGATCCGCCGGTTTCACACCATTCATAGCGAAATTGAATGGCAACTCGCGTTCCAGCAGGCTCCCGCCCGACCTGAATCGTCGATGTCGATGAAAAATAGAGGAGATGGCGTGATCTCGTTCGAGATTATCTCTTGCGAACAAAAGAAGTGCCGAGGGTAATCTGCCGACTCGACGGCACGGTGCCGAAAGGTCGGCACGAGGCTGGAACATTCATGGGACCGGGTGAGGGGCTTGGCTAATTACAGATGGCGAGAGATACCGAGCTTCTGCATTTTTGATTGGAGAGTCGTTCGCTTCATCCCAAGCTTGGCAGCAGCCCCGACAGGACCACCGATGATCCAATCCGACTCGCGAAGGGCCTTGAGAATGTGTTCGCGTTCGGCTTGTTCAAGTGTCGTAGCCCCGGAGTTTGTTGCGTGACCCGGCGTCCGCTTCAATTCTGCGAGCGACACAACCAGATCCGATCCTTGGGTCAGGATTACCGCTCGCTCGATGAAGTTCTCCAGCTCTCGCACGTTACCGGGCCAATGATAGGCTTGGAGTGCTTTCATGGCTTCCGACGGGATTGTCTCGATGCGTTTCTTCATCCGCAGGGCGAATTTCTGAGCAAAGTGCCGGACGAGCAAGGGAATATCTTCCGGGCGCTCACGCAGGGGAGGCACCGTGATCGGAAAAACCTTCAGCCTGTAATAGAGATCGCTGCGAAACTTCTGCTCCTCTACCATGTGGCCAAGATCGCGATTGGTTGCGGCAAGTATGCGAACATTCACGCGAATCGTCCTGGTGCTCCCCAATCGTTCGAACTCCTGTTCCTGAAGCACGCGGAGCAACTTCACTTGTAACTCAAGCGGGATTTCCCCCACCTCGTCGAGAAACAAGGTTCCACGGTCGGCTAATTCAAACCGGCCGATCTTGGTGGCAATCGCACCGGTGAATGCGCCCTTTTCATGCCCAAAGAGTTCGCTCTCGAGCAGGCCTGTTGGAATCGCGGCGCAATTGATCTTGACGAACGTTCGCTCTCGACGGTTGCTGAGATTGTGGAGCGCCCGCGCCACCAGTTCCTTCCCGCTCCCTGTATCACCCAAGATCAGCACCGTCGAATCGGTCGCGGCCACGGTCTGGACTTCTTTGAGAACCAGTTTGAGAGCCCGGCTGTCCCCGACAATTTCCTCGAAGTTGTACGCAGTCTGGATTTCCTCCTGCAGGTACAGTTTTTCCTTTGCCAGCTTGTCCTTCAGCGATGAGATTTCCTGATAGGCCATCGAATTGGCAGCGGCGAGCGCGATCTGCGCGCCGATCCTGCCGAGCAATGCGGCATTGTCGTCTGTGAATGCGTCCTCCTGCTTACTGACGACGCTCAACGTGCCCAGTGCTCGTCCGTGCAAGATCAGCGGAACGGCACATCCAGATTTCAGGCCTTCAGCCTCTGCCCGCTGCATGATCTCCGCAGGAAACTCCGTGAGGTTGAGACTTCTGACATGAACCGTCTTCTGAGAAGAGAAGGCCAGCCCTTCCGGGGTTCCTTCCAATGGAATGGGGTCCCTCGCTCCGACAAAGTCTTGATTGCTGGGAAAGTCCAGCGCGTGAGCCCGCAATTGATTTATCTCGGGATCGTAGAGACAAAACGACGCGAAATCGTGCGGGATCACACGGCCCAGACAGGCAGAGATCGCTTTCAAGAGCTCTCTCAATTCAAGGTGGGACACGACGGCGTTGTTGATCTCCAGCACCAAACTGAGCCGATCTCGCTCTCGAGCCAGAGACCGCTGCGCGGCTTCCGTGCTGGAGAAATGGAGCACGTTGTCCACGGCCACGGCAACCTGTTTGGCCACCTGCCCGAGCAATCCCAGGTTTTGGTCTCCGAATGCCCTGGGTTCGAGACTCCCGAATCCGATCGCGCCGAGACGCCGCATGGCCGTCGTCAACGGGAATAGACAGACCGACTGAACGCCGATGTCCTTGAGCGCCGCCATCCCCATCGAGAATCGAGATTCTTCGGCGAGAGACGGAATAACCAAAGGTTGCTGGTGAGCCCATACCCAGCCGCTGGAGGACTCCTCAATCGGAAGCTCCAGCCCATTCAGTCTCGTTGTGAGGCGATGAGCGGCTGCGGTTTCCAATACGTGGACCTTCATCAGATTCTTTGAGGGATCGTGAAGAATCAAGCCGATGAAATCGAATGGGGCGACTGTCGGGAGACGTTGCGCGAGATCCCGGAAGAGCGAGGACAGGTCACGATGCGACACGATGGCTTCGGATACCTCGAGTAGAAGCCGTAACCGGTCGTGATCGTGAATCAGGTCTTGATGATGGAGGACATTATCCACCGCCACCGCCACCTGCTTGCCTACTTGTTGGAGAAATTCCAGATCCGTTTCACCATAGGCTTCTTTTTGCAAGCTCAAAAACCCCATGGCGCCCAGGCGCCGCACCGCGGTCGTCAAGGGAACGACGCAAAACGAGTTCACACCGTCCTCGCTCATGTGCCCGACAACCTTGGGCCAACGACGTTCTCCGGCAAGATTCGGCACGATGACGGATTCCTGCGTCTGCCAGACCAATCCAGCGGGACTCTCTTCGACCGGCCCCTCATGGCCGCCCACGAGATCGGCCGGCACGTTCGCCTGAATGGCGTGCAACCGCATCGTGTTTCGGACAGGATCGTGCAAAGACAGGGCGACAAAATTCACATGGACGACCCGAGGCAGGCGCTGTGCGAGGTCTCGAAAGAGTACGTGGAGATCGCGGTGTGCGGAAATCGCCTCGGCAACTTCCAGCAGAGCTTGGTACCGCTCTGCTAGCGTCTCACAGGGGGATGCGGGATGCGTATCCATGGGATGGCAGTATGGCGTAACAAACAGTCACGGCTCAAGAGGAGGGAGAGGGGTGGCCTGATTGGTCCCCCGTGCTCACGGACCCCCCACGATGAAGCAGTGGTCGTTCGACGTGCGCAGTTGGGGACCAAGCCAGGCCACCCCTTGAAAGGGAGTAACGAGCGAGCCTGGAAGGAGCATCTTTTGTCACTCGCTGCGGCCTTGCTTGGGAAAAGGTCGCACTCCAACGCGGCCGGGGTTGGGCGGGTAAGAAGTCTGGCCTTTTCGTGCAATCCTGCCACTACCCTGAGATGCACAGAGATCGATCACTACGTGAGTCGTGTCTCGCTCACGTAGCGACGATAATCCTCAAAGAGTCTCGTGCGTCCCGTCGCAATACGGCGGTGTCTTCGTCTGCTTGCACATGCACAAGGCCACTTCTTTCGTTTCATCTACGGTAAACTCGACCGGCTCGAACCCGGTTCCCTGATGAGACCCGTCACAGAATGGTTGGTCCCTCGATCGTCCGCATAGACACCAATAGTACGTTCCCGCTTCCAACGTAAGCACTTCGGGCTGCTTGGCTGCAATGCGTGGCTTCTCCATGAACGGCCCTCCTGTGGGTTATTCGGGGCGAATATGTCTCTTCACTGCTCGGGCCATGGGCTTCTTCGACCCTCTCGTCTCTACTCCATAACAGCCCCAAGCCACTCTTCGATTCTTTCGAGAGTCACGGCATCTCTATATTTCTTCTCCTCCGTTTCCGTCACCAAGACCTACAGGGGCAATCGATTTGATTGTGATGCCAGTCTCGTCGTGGTGCGGCATGAGTCCCTACGGTAGTGTATAGGTCAACTCCGGCCAATGAGCACTTCCGTGGATCCGTCCTGCTTTCCCTTGCTCAATATAGATAGTGGAGACGAACGGCGTCGTCCCCGTAATATCTTTGAATCCTCCCTTCCCCCAGGCCCACGTCATCTCGCCTTTGCATTCGCCTTTCACTCCGGCACATCGGATCTCTACGTATGCGATGTCCTTGTCGCCATGGGCTCTGATGATGCAGACGCCCGTCTTCGGTCCCTCTTGATTCTCGCTGATATGGAGAATCGCCTGGCAATCCATTCTGCCTTTATGGATCTGTGCCGGTGCCGAGCCTACGGGAAGATGCTTCACGAGGATATTTCCGGTGATCTTGCCGCTAAAGACTCTCTCCCCATCGCCCAGATCATCGATAATGCCTTGTCCCGTCCAACTCATGGTCGCATGGCCTGCGTCGATGGTTGTGGCCTCGGCTCCGCAGAAGAGCCCCAGGCTCATGACGAGGAGGGTAACTGTGGAGATAATGGTTTGTCTAAATTGCATGATTGCTCCCTTCTATTTATGGTACCGTGTGTCCTCAGCGTAGGGTCAAGTGAAGTGAAGCGCATGCAGGTGTTGATCCGTGGGGCCCGCCAAGTCAAATCAACCTCATCCACAGGGCGCTAAGATCAACCGGCGCAGAACTATCGACCGGAGTATCATGACCGTGCTCATTGAGGGCATCATTCGTATACAGCAATAGATCCCTGCTCCATTCGACTAACACCTGCACGATGCCCTTCTCCCTCTTCTCATCGATGAACGACTGCTGCTTTCGCGCTGCTCCACATGAACTCAGGTATGGTTTGAATTGTTACATATCAGGCCCTGTTTCTGCGACAAGCGCAATGGCTTGATCGGTGACACGACCGCCGCCGGATTAGTCTTCCACACTGACTCATCCGCATCCACGTACAGTTCCACTTCATTGCCGTCAGGGTCGTGGAGATAGAGGCTTTGGCTCACCGTGTGATCGCTCATGCCGGCGATTGTGATACCGGCCCGTTCAAGATCTCTCTTCGCCGCGCGCAATTCATCCAGACTGTCTCCCACCTTGATCCCGATGTGGTACAACCCGCGACGCTGTCCAGGTGGAGGTCCCGGCGCATCACCGACCTGGATCAGCAGCAACTCATGATGCGTGCGCCCGGCCGTCAGCGCAGCGGCTGCACCGTTGAAAATCCGCCCGACTTCCTGAAATCCGAGTAGATCACGATAAAAGGCCAGCGATTGCTCCAGGTCCTTCACATAGAAGACAACGTGTCCGAGGTAATGGGCTTTCATCTGAATCACTCCTTGTTGGACAACGACTGCCGGAGTAGCGCCGTGACGGCCGCGTGTGCCAGCACGACGTCGGGCTCTCGTTGCAGCGCATCGTAATACTGCTTACCAAACCCCTCTCCCTCTTCAGTGGGTGTCAGCAGCGTCCGGGCCGACGTGAGCAGAGCAATGATGTTCGTACGTGACGATGCCCCGCCTTCTTCCATCAGTTCATCGAGCTTGACCGTCAATTGCGACAGCGGGCGCAACCAGGCAAACCACGCATCCCCCAGCACCAGCTGCAAAAACGCTCCATTGGATGGGATACGCCCATGCACACGCTCATAGGATATCCGTTCGTCGTCCAGCAAGGCTTTGTGCAGACGAAGCAGCGCCTGAAATAGATGATCGAGATGCGCGTCCCTGTGACCTCGCTCCGGCATGATCCAATCTCCCCATAGGTCACACGACCATTAGCCGGTCGGCTCACTATCGAGTTGATGCGCCTTGCGGCCACCACGGGCGAGTGGATGCTCTGGAATCTGACCGCCGACCATGAGTTTCGCCATGTCTGCGGCTCGTGCAACGAGTTCCTGTGCCCCTTCACGCAATTCCCGGCTGTTCTGCACCTCGCTGACGTTCCGTTCCATGTCCTCTGCGCTCCAGCCTCGCGAATGAGCGATGAATGGAAACTGCGGGAACTGGCAACCGACTTCCGCGAAAAAGGTCATGAGCTGCCCGACCACACCTTGGACATTATCTTGCCCACCCATGACAATAAACGCGGCGACCTTATTCTTCAGCAAATGTCTGTTCGCGATGGTCTCCTGATTCTGGATGCAGTTCATCCGCTCGACCATCTTGTAATAGAGGCTGCTCGCGTTGCCCCAGCGAATCGGGGTTGAAATCAGAATCACATCGGCCCAATGCACGATGGCCTCGTACACACGATCGAGCTGATCGATCGGGCCCATTTGCGTGATCGAGCAGGGCCAGGTACAGGCCTGCGCTGATTTCGAATAGAAACCTTCACAAGTGCGAAAGTTCAACTCGCGGAGCTTGATGCATTGCGTCTCTAGTTTGAGCGCGCTTCGGGCATGGTCAAGGGCAACTTCCAGCATCGCGTCAGAGGTACTATATCGTGGATGTTCCGTGGTCATCGCCGTCGTCGAGATCCCCACGACGCGGATCGGACCTGCCTGACGCAACACCGGACGTGCGAGTGGATGGGGTTTATGGGACTGCTTCTTCCGCTTCGTGGCTGATGATAGATCGACATAGAGTCGTCCGTTCTCGATCTTTGTGGCATAGCTCGGAACCTGATCCTGTTCGTACCCTGCTTCCCCTCGACCGGTCTTGTGATGGAACTTCCAGTAGTGCCAGGGACAGACGACATAGTCGCCGTCGAGTGTGCCTTCACCCAACGGGCCCCCGACATGATTACAGACACCGGAGATAGCGCCAAAGGAGCCTCCCTTGTACGTCAGGGCGATCGTCGTCTTCCCGAGTAGAACTTCTTGCACCGGCTTTTCCCTCAGCTCCTCGACATTTCCGACGTCAGTCCATTGTGTATCCGGCATGAGAGGCTCCTTCTAAGATGAAGTCATGATGCCTTACTTGCTCGCGCCGGTGTCGTAATAAAACCGCTCCTGCACGATCTTGCCGTTCTTCCACCTAGCCACGACGACCTGCTCCATATGCACCGGCTGTCCGCTGGTGGCGATGAAGTCCAGGCTGCATTCGTAGAACGTCACGTCGTCTCCCACAGCCGAGGCCGTCACATTGAACCCTTTCCATTCCTTGACCCCGCTCAAGAACTGCTTTTCGCGTTCAATATTGGCGGCCTGACCGACGGTTGGAGGATTGGCATTATCCTGCATCTTCACATCCTTGTCGTAGAACTCACTCATGGCCTCAATGATTTTGCCTTGACGAATGTAGCCGAACAAATCATTCAATCGCTGTTGCAAATTAAGTGTGCTCATGACTTCTTCTCCTTTCGAGCGGTGTTAGCAAAGGTAATCCCGGCTTTCTGCACTTCCTGATAAGGGAGGAGCCAGACCAGCGATTCATCGCTGAGATCGCCGACCTGAATGCGATTTCCCCAGGGGTCGCGGAAATCGCAACGGAAATTGGGCTGCATTGTGAGTTTGTACTTTTTCGTGAGTTTCTGTCGCACCTCTTTGATCTGAGCGGCATCACGGACCATCAAGCCGAAATGTTTCACGCGGTCCGGTTGCAGCTTGTCGACTTCAAAAATCGCCATGAATTGATGCTCCCCAAGCTTGCACCAGGCCGCGCCTTCCCCGCCACGAAGCATCTTCAGGCCGAACACGTCCTGATAGAACTTCACGGCTTTCTTGGCGTCGGTCACTTCGATCACGATGTGATTACATCCGTAGACTTGGACTCCCATCATGCTCCTTCCTTTTCTAACAGGCTGTTGAAAAAGCTGCTCTTCTCACCCGCCCAACCCCGGCGCGCCAAGACGCGCTTTTCCCCATGCATCGTTCTTAGCTCGCAAGAATCCTCAACGGGGACCCGGCCGCCTCACCGACTCGGCGGCGCGCACAGACATGGTGCTCCTTATTCGTCGCACCGTGCGCCCCTGAGGGTACGCCTCTGGTTCTTGCTCCGCCTGCGGCCTTGCTGGACGGTCTTTTTGAACAGCCTGCAGCTATGTCGAGATCGGCACCAATAGAAAATAGCGTGCTGTCTAAGGCTGTGTTCTTCCATGGCCTGCTAGATTTCTTTCTCCGCCTGCTGAATGGCAGACACAATGATATCCGGAGGTTGAGCTCCAGAGATTGATATACGGCCGTTGAAGACAAAGTAGGGTACTCCTCGGATACCCAGCCGACGACCCACTGCTTCTTCACCCTCGACCTCAACCGTGCCGTTGTCGCTTGCCAGAAAATGTTCTGTTTCTGTTCGATCCAATCCGGCTTCGCCAGCGACGCGCACAAGGGTCTTCACGTCACCGATGTTCTTACCTTCGAGAAAATACGCACAAAAGAGCGCCTCCACCACTTGGTCCTGTTTCCCCTGCTGCGCTGCATACCAGACCAGCCGATGGGCTGCAAAGGTGTTTGGTGTACGTTGAATCTTGTCGAAGGCAAAGGGAAGCTCATCCTCTTCGCCGGCAGCGAGGAGCTGCTCTTTCATCCGCCCAAAATTCTCCAAGCTCCCGAACTTGGCCTTCAGATAGGCGGTCCGATCGATTCCATCGAGCGGCATCGTCGGATTCAACTGAAAGGGTCGCCAGTCGATCTGCGCCTGTGCCCTATCTCTTAATTGACCCAATGCCCGTTCAAGCCGACGTTTCCCAACATAGCACCAAGGGCAAATGACATCGGAATAGATCTCGATCGAGATATTCGTGAACGGTTTCTCCATGATATCTCGAACTTTCTCTTCAGGGAGCCACCAGACTGTCGTTCACTGCGCACATCGAACGAGCACCGTTTCATCGTGCGCGTTCTGCGAGCAAGAAGGATGGTCTGGTGGCTCCCTGTCTCTCCTTCCGAGGGCGCGTTGCGCGAGCACAGAGGGCTCGCCGGGCCATTCCCCCTGCTGCCCGGCTGTTTCAGCGTCCTGCCAAGTGTCCCATTTTGCCGGCCTGATAGTCTTGCACCGCCTGAACCAACTCGGCTTTCGTGTTCATGACAAAGGGGCCATAGCGCGCGATCGGTTCCTCAATGGGCTCCCCACTCATGATCAAAAGCCGACTGCCCTCTTGTGCTTCGATCGTCACCTGCGACCCATTGCGTGAACAGACGATCAGCTCGGCTTCTCCTGCCTGTGGCGATCCATTGACAGAGACCGCTCCCTGCAAGACGAAGATCGAGGTATTATGTCCGTCCGGCGATGCCAGCGACGCGCGAGACCTTGCTTTCAGCTGAATGTCGTACAGCTGGATAGGTGTAAATGTGTGAGCCGGTCCCTTCCGTCCTTGGAATGATCCTGCGATCACCCGTAACTCTCCACCCCCGAGGTCGATTGACGGAATGTCGGCATTGAGAATGGTCTGATAACCGGGCGCCGACATTTTGGATGCACGCGGCAAGTTGACCCACAATTGGATGGCATGCAAGGTGCCGCCCTTCTTGGCGAACTCTTTTTCGTGAAACTCTTCATGGACAATCCCGGATGCAGCGGTCATCCATTGCACGTCACCCGGACCAATCACGCCGGCATTTCCAGCCGAATCTCGATGGGCCACGACACCCTCATAGACAATCGTCACTGTTTCAAATCCGCGGTGCGGGTGCTCTCCCACACCACGCGGATGGTCTGTGGGCGAAAAATACTGCGGCCCCGCATAGTCCAGCATGAGAAAAGGGCTCACCTCGCGATCGAGGTCGTTGCTAGGAAAGAGGTTGCGTACCGGAAAGCCGTCTCCGACCATATGTGTCGAGCCAGGCTGATAGACACCCAGAATGTCTTTGGCGATCATCGTCACTGTAGTCATGATCGGCCTCCTTCCTTAGACCATTCCTCGCAATGCTTCAGACAGTATGACAGTCCCGCGCACAAGCGACGCAGGCTGTTCGTACCCGATCGTCCCCTTGGAGAATGATGTATACATCTCCTCGAAAAGCTTTGCCGCTTCATCGGAAAAGCCGAATGATGTGAACGTCGGCACCACGGTGCTCAATGGCGCAAGCTGAGCCGACACAGCTTTCCCCAAGATCTGACTGAGCGTAGCGGCCGCTTGTCCTGGACTATATTCTTCCGGTCCGGCGAGTTCTACAATCTGCTTGCCCTTGCCGCCCGTGATCAAATATTCCGCTCCCACTCTCCCGATGTCCTTCGTTGAGATCATCGGAATCTTGCCTTCTGGTGCAATGAATGTGAGCAGCACACCTTGGCCTCTGGCCATACCAATCCCGGGAGCCCAGTTTTCCATGAAATAGCAAGGGCGTAGGATCGTCAGGTTCTGCGCCACGGTTGCCAACTTCTGCTCACCGTATCGAGCAGCCCGAATGGGACCAGTGCCTTCCGGAATCTGTCCGCCGATGGACGACAAGAAGACGACGTGCGAAATCCCGCTGGTCTTCACCGCTTCTGCCGCCTGATCCATGCGTTGACGTTGCGCTGCAAGCCAGGCTGTGGCTCCATAGTTCGGAGGGACCAGGAGGTACAACCCCACTGCCCCTTGAAAAGCTTTGGTCAAAGCCGGCACATCATCGAGCGACGCGATTGCGACTTCCGCACCCTTCGCTTTCCATGAAGCGCCCTTGTCAGCCGAACGCACGACGACACGCACCGGCTGCTTACGAGCCAGCAATGTCTCCGCGACCACCGATCCGGTATGCCCCGTTGCACCGAGTACGACAAACATGGTGAATTCTCCCCTCCGGCTGCCTGATCACATTACCCTAATGACCTCGGTACCACCCTACCACGCCCTATTATAATAGTCCTAGTTAGAACAGAGTCAACAGGGAAAATGTCTCGCTGGTCTCCTTTCGTGAAATCGTGAGTGAGGTCAATGAGACGTCGACCTCGCAAGGCTCCCCTGACCCCTACCGCACGCATCCTCCTCTCCCGCTCTTTCACTTCCTGTGCTGATCGTTTATCCTGTGGCGGATATTCAACCTTGTCACGTGATCATGGAGGCACTGGATATGGCTCGATTGGTCCTGCTTCGTCACGGCGAATCACAATGGAACTTGGAGAATCGTTTCACCGGCTGGGTCGACGTGCCCCTGTCTGCGCGAGGCATTGAGGAGGCCAAGAACGCGGGAATTAAACTCCGGAATTTTACCTTCGATCGGGCCTTTACCTCCGTGCTTCAGCGCGCAAATGAAACCCTCCGGCTGGTACTCGATGCGGTCGGTCAGCCGAACATCCCTATCGAGAAGGACAAGGCCCTCAATGAACGGATGTACGGTGACCTACAGGGATTGAACAAGGATGAGACCGCCACGAAATACGGCGAGGCGCAGGTGAAGATCTGGCGGCGGAGCTATGACGTGCGTCCGCCGGGAGGGGAAAGCCTGAAAGACACGGCTGAGCGAACGTTGCCCTACTATGAACAGGCCATCAAGCCCTATCTCTTGAAGGGGGAAACAATCCTCGTCGCGGCACACGGAAACAGCTTACGGGCCTTGGTCATGGAGTTAGAACAGCTCTCGCGAGAGCAAGTGCTGGAATTGAATATCCCAACCGGTGCGCCATTGCTCTATGAGATGGACGAGACAGGGAAGATCGTCGACCACCGTTACCTCTGACAGGCCTAGCAGATTATCCGACATCTTCCAGTAACTGACCGTAGCTGTCGACCGGAACGAAATCGATCAGTAGAATTAACAGGTTATGCCGTTCTGCTTCTCTGATCAAGTGATTCTCCTCCATCAGCGTAGCTGCTTCTGCACTTACCGCAAGTGGGCTTACCCCCTCTTCAACTAAGCGACTATACCTCCGACGACGGTTCTGCCATTGGTCGAGATAGACGGTCCAGTTGGCTGAACCGACAGGAAGGGTTGTCCCCCATCCTGTTTCCATTGCATCCATGATGAGTTCAGAAATCGCAGACTGATATTTTTGAGGGATATGCGCGTCAATAGCGGCGAAGATCCAAAATAGGTTCAATGAAAGCACTTCTTGCGTAATCGCCTGCGCCTGCTCCGTCGTCGCCTCGATCCCATATTCTTCCAGCTGCTGGACAGACACGCCGATCGGCATGGCTGCGACCAGGGCTACCGCAGCTTGCCTCGGCGTCATCGAGTTGGTTGACATGCTTCTCTCCGCTCCCCAGGGCCGGAGAGAATACCCTACTCATGCCATCAGGCTCAAACGACTTGTCCGTACTGACCCCCTGTGTTACAGTCCGCCGGATGATTCGACAGGCCTTTGCCAGATTATCACGGTGGACTTGTGCCGCCAGCCTGATGGCTATTTTAGCCGCAGTCACAGTCGGACCTGCACCTCTGGCCCATGCTGACGGAAACCGCTGGGGATTCGGCAGCGACCTGGGATTCACGGCGGGAACAGTCGATGATACCGTGTTCACCATGGCATTCAACGGTGACTACTACGTTGATCGAAATTTCTCTGTCGGACCGATGATGCAGATTTCTCCGACTGGCGATCTGTTCCAGATTTCTTTTGCCGGGGTCGCTCGCTATCATTTTCGTCTCAATAATGGATTCAACCTGGTGCCCTTCACGGGGATTGGATTGATCCACGCAGATCTGGACCGGGGAACCGGCCCTGGACGCATCGACCGTAATGACACGAGTTGGAATATCCCCCTCGGTCTCACACTGGAGTACCAGGCAGCCCACAATCTTGCCTTGGCTACGACATTAATCGTCAATCTCCACGACATCGATCTCTCTCCATCACTCCCGGAGAATGACCACAACGATGTAGCCCTGCTGTTCGGTTTCCGCTTCGGCCCCTAGTCGAACGATG
Source organism: Nitrospirota bacterium (assembly GCA_016219645.1). Lineage (NCBI taxonomy): Bacteria > Pseudomonadati > Nitrospirota > Nitrospirota bacterium. The sequence goes on along the minus strand of JACRLR010000067.1, from coordinate 107,890 downwards.
GAATATCTGAGCGAGGAGGGTGAGGTGGGAACTAGGCCGCCTTGGCCGGCCGCCAGCGAAGGCCGATGTTCAGCAGTTCTTGCAACAAATCTTTATAGGCATAACCGGCTTTCTCTGCTGAATCCGCAAAGTCTTCATCGTGTGCGATCTGTGGGTTCGGATTGGCTTCCAACACATACACGTGCCCCTCTGCGTCCATTCTGACGTCGATGCGTGCATAACCGCTCAGGCCTAGTACGCGGTAGACGCGTTTCGCGAGGTGTTGGATCTCTTCGGCTTTCCCTTCAGGAAGATTCCTGGCTTCACCGGAACGAATCCCATACTTGTCTTGATACGTACGACTCCATTTGACTCGTTCGGTTGCAATCCGGCGGGCATCATCCGGCAGCTTATCCATCATCAACTCCCACACCGGCAGGACATGTACGTGCCCATTGCCCAATACCCCGACATACAGTTCGCGCCCTTCGATGTACTGTTCAATCAGGGCCCCGGTTCCTATGCTCGTGTGAATGAATTCGACTCGCTCCTTGAGCTTGTCGTCATCCTGGACAATGGACGCTTGAGAGATCCCCAGGGAAGCTTCCTCGGTCACCGATTTAACAATTAAGGGGAACGACAGCCACTTGGGCCGTTTAACCGTCCGTCCCTGTGGCACAACCATGAAATCCGGGAACGGGATTCGGTGAAATGAGAACAGTTTCTTGGAGAGGACCTTGTCGCGCGCCAACATCAACCCACGCGGGTTACAGCCGGTATAGGGTACGTGAAGCAATTCAAGATACGACACGACGTTCTGGTCATAGACCGCCACCCCATCGAATTCTTCCAACAGATTGAAAGCGATGTGCGGTTTCCAATCCTCTATGGCCGATCGAAGCACCCCCAGATCGCTCTTGACCCCCAGCGGCTTCACATCATGGCCGAGCTTGCGAAGTGCAGAAACTACGTCGTATTCCGTCTTCCATTCAGCCCTGGTCACGTCCTGCCCGTTGAGGGAGTCTGGCGGCACCAAATCTTCATGCATCAGGACGAGGATGCGGGACCGTTTCATAGCGCCACCTTGTGCCGTCCGCTACGCAAGTAGTTCATCGTATGCACGGTCAGCAAAATCGTGAAATCCAATTTCGCCTGCTCTTCCGCCACCGGCAATCGCAGGTGGAGCTGCCGGCACCGCTGAATCATCCCTTCGAGCACCTGATCGATGGTGTATTGATATTCGCCGGTCCAGGCAGCGACTTTGCGACGCACCTCTTTTCGAAAACGGTTCAAGAAGGCGGCGGCACCCGGTTGATCAGCGTAGACAGGGGCGTCGGAAAACAAGCGTTTCAAGTCCGGATCGTACAATGACGGTCGTTCAGTTCCATAATGTTTACGTTTGCGGTCATAATGCTCGCGCAGGGTCTTCTTTAGGTCGGGCAATGGATCGACCTCTTCACGTGCGATTACCTTGGGCTGGACAGCAGCCAGCCCCTCCATGAGCCCATCGACGTATTGAAGCTTCTTGAGCACCGGCCATCCTCTATAGCGGTCAGCCCAGGTCGAATCGGGCGTGAGCCAGACCGCAAAGGTCTCCGCAAAGTCTTCATCCGGATGGCTTTGCGCATACCACACGTCGAGATGCCGTACGAAACTCCGGCTATAGGGCCGAGGACTGTAATACTTGGGGTAGGGTTCGGATGAGCGCCCAAAGATCTGCTGCCGACGGCGGAGACGGCGGAGGCGATAGGCATTTTCCACTGCGTGGCCTGCTTCATGCCTCAAGATTCGCATGCACCATTCCGGGGTCCCTCCCTCGACCTCGAGCATCTGATCCATTTCAAGTTTTTCGAGTCGTGGATGGGCCAGGTAAAACGGCACGGCAATCCCTGGCACACCATCCGGAGTGAACCATTCATTGGACAGCCAGAAATGGGGGCGGAAGAGAAGCTGTCGGGCTTCGAGTTCGGCGTAGAGTTGCTGAATCTGCCCCGACAGGAATGGTCCATCGAGGGTGACACCGAGTTGGTTCATGGGAAGGTCCAGGAGCTTTTCGTTGGACCATGAGATCCATTCGGGCTCGTGATCATGGCGATCATTCCCCAGCGCGTTCTGTGTCTGTGATCGTTGCATCGACGCTTATCCTGACGTTCAACCTGCAAGCAGTGCTCTTGAAAATATAGCATGTGCTACAAGATCCCCCCGGTTCGGGAAGTCTTTCCACTATCTACCGTCCATGCCGTGGAGAAAAATGTCCGATCGAGGCCAAGAATGAACCGGCATTGACAATATATGTCGCAAGGGTGGGCTAACGGAGGCGAGGGAGAAGGGCCGGTGCCATTGTCCAGATGACATCAATCACCGAGCACACGTAGGAGCGGGCCTGCGCAGGATCGCTTTCCCAATTCGGCAAGACTTCGTGCAGATCAAGAATCGGCTGATCCTGGCCGAGACAGACCTGAGCAAACAGGGGAATGTCACGTCCGAATCGTTCCCGAACGAAGGCTTGGTGGTTTCGCCCCATCGCAATAACAAGGTCGGCAGCCTCAACCAATTCCTTGGTCAATTGTCGTGGGACGTGTGTGGTGAGATCAGCGCCTTTTTCGCTCAATCGATCCTGAACCCAGGTATGCATGGACTGAGGCTTCGCATCGATTCCAGCCGAACCGACGTTGCAGGAAGTGCCGAGACCAAGGCTGGCCTTAAGCGCATACTCTGCTGTCACGCTCCGGAATATGTTCCCCGTACATACGAATAGTACTGACCCAATTTTCCTCCTGGATCGATTCTCATCCTTCTCCATGGGACCTCCGACTAACGATCGACAGACATACAGTTGGGCGCGTAGAATGCCAACCCATGTCACCTTTGGCAAACCCTTCGCACACACGTCCCAAACTGGACGAAATCACCGAACAGCTGCAGACGAAGCTACTCCGTCTCGTCGGGGATACCATCGGCCAGTATGGTCTTGTTCAGGATGGCGACAAGGTTATGGTATGCCTTTCCGGCGGGAAAGACAGTTATGCTCTGCTTGACCTATTGATGGTCTTGCAACGGCGTGCTCCGATTCACTTCGACCTTGTTGCGGTGAACTTGGATCAAAAGCAGCCGGGTTTTCCTGCCCATGTCCTCCCGAACTATCTGTCAGATATCGGGATACCATTTCATATCGAAGAACGAGATTCATACTCAATCGTCAAGCGACTCATCCCCGAGGGACAGACCACTTGTTCGCTCTGTTCCAGACTCCGCCGCGGCATACTCTATCGCGTCGCCACGGAATTGGGCGCGACCAAGATCGCATTGGGTCACCACCGCGATGATCTTGTTGAAACCCTGTTCCTGAACTTGCTCTATACAGGCAAGCTCAAGACGATGCCCCCGAAACTGAGGTCGAAAGATGGCCGGCATGTGGTCATTCGTCCATTGTCCTCTGTGCGGGAGAGCGATCTCGCGCGGTATGCGGAACTCCGCGCGTTCCCCATCATTCCCTGCGATCTTTGCGGCTCACAGGAGAACCTCAAGCGGAAACAGGTGAAGGAGTTTCTGCACGAATGGGAACAACGGTCGCCTGGCTGCACGGACAGTATGTTCGCCGCCCTGTCGAACGTGGCGCCTTCGCTTCTTCTGGATCGACGGCTGTTCGACTTCATAGGGCTGCAGGCTTCTGACCAGACGAAGGGGGAAGATGACGCATGGTTGGATCAAGACCATTCCTCATCCGTATGAGTCTTACCATTCTCCCGAATGGGAGTAAGATCAGCGGCATCTACTTTAGCGCAGGTTGTAGGCTGTGCCACACTATCCCGATTTCAAAACATTCGCTGAACAGCTAGTCCAGACTGCCCGATGGACGTCTCGCATGGGCTGGGCTCCCGCCACAAGCACAAACTATAGCGTGCGGTTACCGGAGGATGCGGCCCCCGCCTATTGCGCGATTACCAGTTCTGGGGTGGACAAAAGCGCAATCGAGGTTGAACACATTCTCTCCGTCGATCAGCATGGCAACGCGATCGATGCAAACGGACTGCATCCTTCTGCTGAAACCCCTCTCCATGTCCTTCTCTATCGCACGATGGGAGCCGGAGCCGTACTTCACACCCACTCACTCCCTGCAGCATTGCTCTCTTACCTGGCCCGTGATGAAGGCCGAGTTCTCCTCTCCGGGTGGGAATTGCTGAAGGGCTTGAGCGGCATCGATACTCATGAAGTAGACATCTCCTTGCCGGTCTTTCCGAACTCACAGGATATGCAGGCATTGTCGATGCTTGTGGAACGATCTCTGTCGAGTGAGAGATCCTGCTATGGTTTTTTGCTGGCAGGACACGGCCTCTATGCCTGGGGCAAGGATATACCAGAGGCGAAACGACATCTCGAAGTCTTCGAATATCTTCTCCAATGCCAACGAGAGGTGATGTGGCATGGCTACTCTGCGAATACCCGATAAGAACGTGACGTTGCAGGATCCATTTGCCGTCCGACAATTTCTCGACCTGCGAGGCATCGTCAATGAACGGTGGTCCGCGGACAGAGACCTACCTTCCAGCGCCACGAACGAGCAGGTCCTCGCCGCCTACGACTACCTACTCAAACCCTTGATGAAAAAATACAGGTACCACACGACAGATGTCATTGCGGTGGATGGGCAGACACCGAATTTGGAAGGGATTCGCGAAAAATTTCTCCGAGAACACACTCACAGCGAGGATGAAGTGCGTGTCTTTGTTGAAGGCCACGGCCTCTTTTGGTTTCATACAGAAGGGGACGACGATGAAGTTTTCGCCCTGTTGTGCGAGCAAGGTGATCTGATTTCTGTTCCGGCCAACACAAAACACTGGTTCGACTTAGGTGATCCTCCAAAGGTGCGGGCAATTCGGATCTTCACCGACCAGGCCGGCTGGGTTCCCCACTATACAAATTCCGGAATCGATCAGCGCTATCGCTGGTAGCCGCCTCATGGTCCGATACATCCTCATGGACATCGAAGGCACTCTCATTTCCGTCGCCTTTGTCCGCGAGGTCCTCTTTCCCTTTGCCAAACACCGTCTCGCGCCCTTTCTCAAAGAGCGGCGCCATGATCCCAATGTGCTACAGTTGACTGCAGCATGTCAGGATGTCATGGAGCGCGAAACAGGAACGCGCCCCGCGTATGAGGAGCTGCCAGCCATGCTGACCGGGTGGATCGACCAGGACCGAAAAATGGCCGGCCTCAAAGCATTGCAGGGAATGATCTGGGATGAGGGCTATCGACAGGGGGCTTTTGCACCGCAACTGTATGACGATGTCCTGCCTGTCTTAACACAATGGCGCACTCTTGGTATCCGCTTGGGAATCTACTCCTCAGGTTCAGAACAGGCTCAGCGGCTCCTCTTTGCATATACCAACGTCGGGGATGTGACTTCCTTGTTTGAGCACTTTTTCGATACCACTGTCGGCGAGAAAAAGACCTCGTCGAGTTACCGCAAGATCAGCGATCAGATCGATCTACCGCCTCCTGACATTCTTTTTCTGTCGGACGCGGAACTCGAACTGGATGCTGCTGCATCGATAGGCTTCAGGACCGCCCACATCGTGCGGCCTGGAACCGATGCGAGTACCCGCCATCCTATTCATCCAGACCTCACGCTCCTTCCCCCTGCAGAATAGGAATTCGGGCGAACGAATCGTTTGGGATACCTCAATGAAGTGGGAAGGGTTACGGCCTTAACTTCGACGCGAATTGCTTTCGGAACTTAACCACTTTCGGCCCGACCACAGCTGTACAGTAGCCCTGGAAGGGATTCCGTGCAAAATATTCCTGGTGATAGGGCTCGGCTTCGTACCAGGTCCCGGCGGGAGTGATTTCCGTTACGATCGGGTTGGCATAGAGCTTTTCCTTCGTCATGCCTGCGATCACCTCCTCAGCAATCTGTTTCTGCTCAGGTCCATGGAAGAAGACTGCTGAGCGGTATTGAGTCCCGACATCGTGCCCCTGCCGATTGAGGGTCGTAGGATCGTGGATGACAAAGAACACTTCCAGCAACTCGCGGTAGCTGACGACGGTGGGATCGAACATGACACGGACTGCTTCTGCGTGACCAGTCCTGCCGCTACACACGGCTTCATACGTTGGATGGTCTACGTGACCACCAATGTAGCCGGACTCGACCGCCACCACACCCTTCATCTGATCATAGACCGCTTCGAGGCACCAAAAGCAGCCGCCGGCCACGGTTGCAATGCTGAATCCCTTCTGTACCGGAGGTGCAGTCTGATCCATCGTACAGACTTCTGATTACGCGGTCTGAAAATGAGTCTTGGAAGGTCTTTCTTTCAGCTCCTGTCGAGCCTTATACCATAAAGAATCGGGAGGCTGCGACCAGTTCGTGAACGAACAGGGAGATCCTCACGCGTCACTGTAGGGGAGCGACCAAATTGGCTAAACCGGGTGGGAAAAGGGGAAAGGCTACGCGTTCAGTTCTTCGTTGAGACTGGCAATGACTCGCTCGAGTTTTACTGCTTCGTCTGGCTGGATCTTCGTAAACTGGACTCCAAATGTCCCGGCCTTCACCCATCGCACTTGAGCTTCGTCGATCCGCAAAGGCCAATCAAGCCCGGGAACATAGATGCGGCATTCAAATGTAGCTCCCGTGACAACCGGCTGATCTGTTTCGATCATACAGCCGCCGGAGGAGAGATCCAGCGTCCGGCCTTGGCCTTCCCGTTGCTCGCCTGAAAAGGTGCTTCTAAACTGCGAGGTAAACCGTGGCTGTTGTCGATTCTCTCTATGAGACTGCTCTTTGACCATGTGCGGATGAGAATTTCTCTTCGTTGAATCCCGCTGTTTTTTCATGAGAGCCATGCCTGTTTTGCCCCCTTCAAACAGGGAACCCCGGGCTTGAGTAACGAGGCGCCGGGGTCCCTATGGGAAGTCTCCAATATTTTGGTTATTTCTTTAGATTCAACAGGACATGTCCCCGACGGTTCTGCTGATAGCAGGACTCAGAAGTTTCCATGCAGAAAGGACGCGCCTTGCCGTACGACACGATCGCCAGCTGCTTCGGGCCCACACCCGACTCAATCAGATAGCTACGCGCGGTCTTGGCTCGCTTATCCCCTAAGACGAGGTTGTAGTCGGCCGTGCCCCGTTCGTCGGCATGCCCCTCAACCTTCATCACCGCATTAGGATGATCTTTCAGCCACTGTGCATCGTGATTCAAGGCCTCCATTCCAGCATCTGAAAGGGTCCACTGATCATATCCGAAGAACACATCGAGTAAGCCGGCTTCGATGGCTGCTTTTTCTTCTTTGGTTATTTCCGCACGCTGACGGGCGCTTATCCCACCTGAAGAGGAGAGCGAGGCAATATCGCCGCCCTTCCCCAGGCGCTCTTCCGAGGGATTCTTGGAGAAACCACTGAGTGCTCCCCCTGAACCACCTTTTTGCGCGGTGCCCGCCCCCGTCTCTCCATCAGATTGCAGCCATTTCGTGCCACAACCCTGACCCACCAGCAGGATGAACCCCATTGCTGCCACGGCAGCTGTTTTCATTGGACTTCCCATCATGATTGTTCCCCCATCTTTTGGAATAAGATTTCGCCAGCGTAGATCAAATATAGCACCTGCATGCAAAAATGAGGTCCAACCCGGCCAGTCGCTGTTTCACATAAATTGACAGGTTGTTGGATCTCGCGCTTGCGGACGGGCGCAGGAGGGTCGAGCTGAGAGGAAAAAGCCTAAAATTGAGCTGACTTACGATCAGTCCACCGAGCCGGACGCATGACAGTACTTAGAGCGGCCACGCCGCAGATAAAGGCCAACATGGCCAAGCCCACCATCAGAAAAAAACTAGCCCTGACTTCATGGGGGACTATATGGTTCATGATGCGACCCCCTTCTTGATGACAATGCGCTTATGCACTAGAGATTCTCAAAGGGTACTGCGTCTAGCATAGCACCGTGTGAGACACCTCATTAGGCACCTCGCAAGCTACTAACACATATTGCATAGGGTATTGGAAACACGGGGGATAGCGGGCATCCCCGTCGAGTTGTTCCCATGCCCTAACCTTGACATGCTTCAAATGCCTATGTTACAGAATCAGCTTCTAGAATGGAGACAAGGGCTTATGTACGCAATCATCGAGACGGGTGGCAAGCAGTATCGGGTGGAAACAGGATCATTGGTTCAAGTCGAGTCGCTACCGGGCGATGTTGGAGGGGCGATCGAGCTGGGTCAAGTTCGGCTGGTTCACAGCGATAGAGGGCTAGAGATCGGACAACCGCTGGTCAAAGGGGCCACAGTCAAGGCTGAGATCATCAGCCAGGGCCGGACCCGCTCCATTACCATCTTCAAGAAACAGCGGCGCAAGAACTATCGGCGGACCAATGGCCATCGCCAGGGCTTTACTAAATTGCGTATTACCGGTATCGAAACAGCCTAACGAGGACCAGTCATGGCAACAAATAAAGGCGGCGGATCAACTCGAAATGGACGGGATAGCAATCCCCAATATCTTGGCGTCAAAGCCTACGGCGGACAGACCGTGAAGGCCGGATCCATTTTGATCCGTCAGCGAGGGACGAAGTTCTTTCCCGGTTTCAACGTAGGCCTCGGCAAAGACCATACCCTCTTCGCTCGCATCACAGGGACTGTGAAATTCGAACGTGGCCGCGGGCGGCAGAAGGTCAGTGTCTACTCCGCACCTTCGGCTTCATAGTACATTCTTTTCCTCTTTTCTCGTCACAGTTTCGTCGCCACGAGAACTCCCGGTGATAGGCAGGAGTGCGACGGGATGTTCCTCGCATGCCATGACTAACACCATCAGCTGCTGAAGTGATACGCCCATGTTTGTCGATGAAGTCCATATCCATATCAAAGCCGGCCGTGGCGGTGACGGCGCATGCAGCTTTCGGCGCGAAAAATTTGTCCCACGCGGCGGGCCGGACGGTGGTGACGGCGGTCACGGCGGCGACGTTCTATTTGAAGCGTCCCCTCGCATAACCACTCTTCTCGACCTCCGCTACCAAAAACACTACGAAGCTGAGGTCGGTCGCCAGGGTGGCGCTGCGAATTGCTCCGGAAGAACCGGAAAGAATGTGGTTGTACCCCTTCCCGTCGGCACTGTGATCTTCGATGAAGAGACGAATGAGATATTGGCTGATCTGGTCGCCCCTGGACAGCAATTCGTGGGAGCTCATGGGGGCCGTGGGGGGCGAGGAAATAGTCATTTCGCTACCTCGACTAACCGCACGCCCACGGAGTTCGAGACAGGCACAGAGGGAGAAGAACGATCGCTCAGACTCGAACTGAAACTGTTGGCCGACGTCGGGCTCGTGGGCCTTCCCAATGCGGGAAAATCGACGCTCATCGCGACGATCTCAGCAGCACGACCGAAGATCGCCGATTATCCCTTCACCACGCTGACCCCGAACCTGGCAATCGTTCGTTGGGGAGAAAGAGAGAGTTTTGCCGTCGCGGACATTCCCGGAATCATCGAAGGCGCCCATGAAGGGAAGGGACTGGGATTCCAATTTCTTCGGCACATCGAACGCACGTCCTTTTTGCTGCACATGATCGATGTGTCGGAATGGGCGACTGAACAGCCCGTTAGAAATTTTGAGATCATGCGCCAAGAATTGGCCGCCTATGATGAGCGGCTCACCGCGCGCCCCTTCGCGGTGGTCGCAACAAAAATCGACGTGGCCGGAGATCGGATGTACCTACGTGAGTTGCAAAAGTACTGTACGGATCATCAGTATGCATGCTTCTCGATCTCTGCCGCTACAAGAGAAGGGCTGATGGAACTCGTCACCTATGTGGGACAACGGGTGGCGGAACTTCGCACCACAGCATGCGAGACGAACTTTTAAAACAGGCCACGCGCATCGTCATCAAAATCGGGAGCAGTCTCCTTGCGTCCCGAGACACAGGATTACGCCCGGAACAGATTGATCGGCTCGCGGGTGAAATCGCGGTACTCCGGTCGAGCGGACGTGAGGTCTTGATCGTCTCCTCCGGCGCAATTGTTTCCGGCATCAGGAAATTGGGTCTCAAGGAATACCCTAAAAGCCTCCCTGTGAAACAGGCTGCCGCGGCGGTCGGCCAGAGCCGGCTCATGTGGGCATACGAAAAATCGTTTGAGCGAGTCGACGTCAAAGTGGCGCAGATTCTATTGACTCACCAGGATCTTGCCGATCGACGACGGTTTCTCAATGCACGCCACACCTTGGCAGCGCTGATCGGGTTCGGCGTGATCCCCATCATCAATGAAAACGATACGGTCGCCGTGGATGAAATCCGCGTGGGAGACAACGATACCCTGGCTGCTGAAGTGGCTCATCTCGTTGACGCAGACCTTCTCATCATCCTGTCTGATATCGACGGCCTATTCACCCAGGACCCACGCAAGAATCCCACGGCCACGCTGATCCCTTTGATCCAGGATATTACTGAAGAGATCGAAGAACGAGCCGGCGTCTCCACCACGTTCGAGGGAACTGGGGGCATGGCCACGAAAATCAAGGCGGCGAAGAAAGTCAGTGAGTATGGAGTCGCCACGTTGATCCTGAACGGGCAAAGAGCCGGCCTCCTTCCACAAGTCTTGGCCGGCGGATCAGGTGGCAGCCTCTTTCTCGCGAAGGAACGTCGGCTCACCAGTCGCAAACATTGGATCGCCTTCACCCTCAGGCCGCGAGGGACCCTGACACTCGACCCTGGAGCTGTCGAAGCGTTGGCCAGACGTGGCAAGAGCCTGTTGGCTTCCGGCATTCTGAATGTCAGTGGTCCATTCGAGACGGGAGATGCAGTCAGTTGCCTCGACCAAGACGGCAAAGAATTCGCCAAAGGGCTCGTGAACTTCTCCTCAGACACCTTGGCACGCATCAAAGGGCTAAAAACGATTGAGATCCAGCAGCAGCTAGGCCCGCAGGAATATGAAGAAGTCATCCACCGGGACAACCTCGCCATCTTGTAGACCCCGAGTGTGAGTTATGCCCGCTCAAGATTCTACGACTCACCACTCACCAGTCACCACTCACCCTCCAACGCCGACTATGCGACTTGGACTACTGGGCGGCAGTTTTGACCCAGTGCATAACGGTCACCTGTCTATTGCGCAGCAGACACGCGAGGCCCTCGGGCTCGACCAAATCCTCTTCATTCCCACGAGTCACCCACCCCATAAGCCGAACGACAGCCTAGCACCGGTCCACCACCGCTGTGAGATGGTTCGCCTTGCCATCGCCTCAGCCCCCTCTCTTGTCATTTCGGATGTGGAAATCCGCCGACCGGGCAAGTCCTACTCCATCGACACCATTCGTCTACTGCAACAGGAGTATGGAGCGCACACGCAACTATTCTTCCTCATCGGGCTCGATGCCTTCCTGGAGTTCCCTTCCTGGCGCGACCCTCTGACACTCCTGCAGCTCTGCTCCTTCGTCGTCCTCTCCAGGCCTGGTCTATCGTTTCGCTCCGTCTCAACTATTTCGTTACTCCCGCCGATTCCATCCTCTTCACTGACGGACCTGGACGAGGGACGGATTTCCCGAATAGAAGTGCCTCTTGGGAAGCAACAACTGACCTGTCTCCGGCTACCACCCTGCGCAGTTTCCGCATCAGACATTCGTGTGCGAATTCGCCAAGGACTCCCTGTGGCAAATCTATTGCCGCCATTAGTGGAATCTTATATACTTCGACATCATCTCTACCAAGAGGAGCGCGATCGCACAAACAGCTAGGTCTACGGCCCTCGCCATTGTCCGGGCAATGCGTGACAAAAAGGCCACCGAGGCTCTTATCCTTCACGTAGCCCCGCTGACCTCTGTTGCCGACTACTTAGTCATAGGCTCTGCAGATTCGGATCGTCAAGCTGGTGCCATCGCAGACCATATCACCAGTAGCCTCTCTCGCTCCGGCTCCAAACCGCTGAGCGTCGAGGGCACGCGGTCAACTCAGTGGGTCCTGATAGACTTTGGCGATGTCATCGCCCATATTTTCAGGCAGGATGTTCGGGAGCATTACGCGCTCGAACGGTTGTGGGCCGACGCGAAGCGCATCGCCATCCCGGACGAACCGCCGGCCACAAAACCGGCTACCGCCATTCGGTCCGTGAAACGGAAAAAAGCATCCGTGAATTCAAAGGCCTAGTCCGATGCTCCGACTGCTCATCACCATATTTCTTATCAGCGCCGGAATCTTTCTCTATAGTTATTTCCGCGAATTGAACCCCGGCACGGTCGAAGTCCGGACCAGCCCCTCCATCCAGTTCGAGCTGAGTCCTGTCACACTCATCGTCTTTTCCATGGCTGTCGGCGCCGTGCTCGTGGCCTTGGCAGTCGGCATGAGGGAGACGGCCCATGTTATTGGCAACTGGCGCAGCACCAGGCTGTTGCGGCGCAAGGAAAAAATCGATGCGCTCCATCGTGATGGTACCCATGCCTTCATGTCAAAACGCACCGTCGAAGCCATAGGCCTGTTCGAGCGGGCGCTGGCCATGGATCCAAATCGTGTCGACTCGCTGCTCTGGCTGGGAAACATTTACCGCGCAGAAAGCAACTTCACCGAAGCGATCCGCCTCCACCAACGAGCGAATCGAGTCGACGACCGGAACATTGAAATCCTGCTGGAGCTGGCAAACGACTTGGAGAGTGCCAAGCGCTATGAGGACGCCTTACAGACACTGCACAAGATGCTCAAGATCGAACCGGATAACCTTACCGCGCTCATCCGCAAGCGCGATCTGTTGATCAGGCTCGAAAAATGGAGTGAGGCGCTCGAAATCCAACATCGTCTCCTCAAGGCCAACCTGCCTGAGCCGGAACGGCAGGCTGCGGCTCACCTCCTCACCGGCTGCACCTACGAGGTCGGACGCCAACTGCTGGAACGGGGCCATCCCGACAAAGCTCGGCGCTATTTCCGAGGCGCCATTAAGAAAGACCGAACGTTCCTGCCTGCCTACATCGGCATTGGTGAAATTTTGATCCGGGAAAACAAGACCAAGCAGGCGGTAGAAATTCTCAAGAAGGTCTATGCCAAGACCCGCAGCATCATCATCTTGCACCGCCTGGAAGAACTTTTTCTCGAACAGGGCGAACCCAGCGAAATTATCCGTGTCTATCAGGAGGCTCTCCGTCAAGACCCGCATAATCCCACCCTGCAGTTCTATCTAGGCAAGCTCTACTACCGACTCGAGATGGTCGACGAAGCCTTCGACATCCTTTCGACCGTTGAAGGAATACAGGACCAATTGGTCGACTACCATAAGATCATGGCCAATCTCTTTCTACGCAAGCAGCAGATGGAGGAGGCCGTCAGCGAACTCAAGAAAGCCCTACATTTCAAAAAGCGTGTCGTCGTCCCGTATGTCTGTACCGCCTGTCAGCAAGAATCGACCGACTGGTCTGGTCGCTGCCGCCGCTGTGGGACCTGGAATACGTTAGTCGCGCTGCCATGGCCCAATGCCGGTCAAGCGGTCCCAGGTCAGGACCGCGCCCCCCTGCCAGTCTCTACGGTTCCCTACCAGGGCATTGCTTCTCCCTTCGAAACCGTGTAGGTTTTCGGCCAATTGGTCTACCACACAGACGTGTCGTCATCCGCGTCGCAATCAACGCAACCTCTACAGGCGATGGAGTGTCCTATGATCGATTATCAGGGTTTTGCTGCCAAAGCCTTGCGCGACGAAATGCTGACCAGAAGCGAATGCCAGGCTGTGCTCAACAGTCCGGATGAGCAGTTACTGGGGCTTATCCAAGCCGCATTCACCGTCCGATCCCACTATTTCGGCAAGACCGTTCGCCTCCAGATGTTGCAAAATGCAAAGAGCGGGGCCTGCCAGGAAGACTGCCACTACTGTTCTCAGTCTGCGATTTCCACTGCCCCCATCGAGCGCTATAACCTCCTGCCCCGACAAGAGATGCTCGCTGGTGCCCGACAGGCGGCAGCGTCGAAAGCCCAGCGTTATTGCATCGTCATCAGCGGTCGAAGTCCGTTGGACCGTGAAATCGACGAAATCGCCGGAGCCGTCCGCTCAATCAAGGAGGAGATTCCGATCCAGATCTGCTGTTCACTCGGCCTTATGAATGAACAACAGGCCAAGCGACTGAAAGCGGCAGGAGTCGATCGAGTGAACCATAACTTGAATACGAGCGAAGCCTTTCATTCTTCGATCTGTACCACCCATACATTCCAGGACCGACTGAGCACCATCCGGAGTGCTCGAGCGGCAGGCTTGGAAATCTGCTCCGGTGGAATCGTCGGCATGGGTGAGAAGGACGAGGATCTCATCGACCTCGCCATGGCACTCCGCGAAGTCAGTCCGGATTCGATTCCACTGAACATGCTCCATCCGGCGACAGGCACCCCGTTAGAGAACTGCGACAATCTCACGCCACAACGATGTCTGAAAGTCCTCTGCCTCTTCCGTTTCCTCCACCCGCGCACCGAACTTCGTATTGCCGGAGGCCGCGAACATAACCTCCGCAGCCTACAGCCCTTAGCCCTCTACCCAGCCGACTCCATCTTCGTAAACGGCTACCTCACGACACCAGGCCAGCCAGCCCACGAAGTCTGGAGCATGATCGAGGATCTGGGTTTCAAGATCGAAGTGGACTACCAAGCGGCTGCTGAAAAAGGCCCCCAGCCTCGTTCTCAGTCGCTCGAACCCCTCAACGTACGGCACTGAGTACGCCTCGGCGCCTTCATGTCTACTGCGCCCGTCGAGCGAGCACTGTTTTGTCTCCCAACCCCACCCTACCAGAAGGAATAGCAATCCCTGTTCATTCCCACTGAGCGCGTCCAACGAGGGGAGTCCGCGACCGCGCGTTGCGCGAGCACACCATTACAATGACCCTTCCAAGCTTGCTCGTTTTTCCTCTCCCGAGTAGGCGGCCTGGGTTGGTCCTCCACTGCGCACGTCGAACGACCACTGTTTTATCGTGGGCGTTCCGTGAGCAAGGGGACCAACCCAGGCCGCCTACTCCTCCCTTAGCCCCTCCACCACAGGCTGCCGCGCGGCCCAACGTGCCGGGAAGAAGCCGGCTACCAGGGCAGCTGTGAGTGCGAGTCCTACTGCTTGCAGAATCAATCCAGCTGGAACCGTCATCTGAATCGTCCAACCAAAGGACTGTTTATTGATCACGTGGATGAGCAGTAGAGCGAGCAGTAGGCCTCCCGCGACGCCTAGAACTGCCCCGATCAACCCCAGATAGGCCGCCTCCCACAAGACCAATCGCTCCACTTGCCTCGTGCCGGCGCCAATGGCCCGCAACGAAGCAAATTCACGTCGTCGCTCCAACACCGCCGTCACCAAAGTATTGACGATGCCGAGCACGGCCACCAAAACGGCGATGGCTTCAAGGACATAGGTCAATTCGAAGGACCGGTCGAAGATTTCGAGGATCTCTCGCCGCAACTCGTGGTTTCGAATCACCAGCGGTGGAACCGTCATTCCATCAAGCCCCGCGACGTGCATGATAATCGACTGCCGAACTTGTTCTGCATCAGCCCCGGCAGCCAAGTAGATGGAAAACACGTTCACCCGATCATCGCGCCACTCTCGCTGATACCAGGCTCGATCAACCACGATTTTCCCACCGTCGGTCGCATAATCGTAAAAGACCCCTTCAACGGACACAGTCACAGGTCCTGCCGGCGTCGTAATTGAAACCTTGCTCCCCTCCCGAAGCTGTAAGCGAGTTGCGAGCACTTCCGACAGAAGGATGCCGCCTGTGTCGGCGGCTCGTTGCAACGCTTCGGTCGAATCCCCTCGAACCATCCGATACCGGCTGCGCTGCGCATGGAGCCGGAGGTCCCGTGACACCAACGCCACCGGTTGCCCGTCGACGCCGACAGACATTTCCCTGAGGGTATCGACCGCGGCAATGCCATCAATCGACGACAGGGTTGAACGCCAGGTCCCTGGTAAGGCGCGCGACGACTGCCCAACCTGTTTCCCTTGAAGCCACGATTGCGGGGCCACGATGAGATCGGCCATCACGGTCTCATCCACCCAGACCTCGACCGTGTCACGAAAACTACGAACCATGACAGCCACACCGATCATGACCGACAGTCCCACCATCAACGCCGATACCGTTACTGCGTTCCTGCCCGGATGGCGTGCCGCCTGGTCTGCCGCGATATGCCTGAGACTCCCCCCGAGCATCATCGTGCCGTCCGGATGGGAGCGCCGCTGGCGCAGCGCCTGGATACAGAGCGGCGCAAGACAGGAAAGCGCCCCCAACACACATACTGTTGCAAGATAGCCAAAGAGCGGTAGGTCTCCGACTGGCCCCATCAGCGAGCAAAGGCCTGCCAGCACGAACAATACAAGACTGATCCAACCGAACAGGCCCACTCTCAATTGACGAGTCGACTCATAGTCTCCCGGCGCCAAGGCACGGGCAGTCACAGTCCTGCCTGCTTCCACGCTGGGACCCAAGGCCCCGACCATCGAGACGACTGTCCCGAGCAGAACTCCTTTTGCCACTGCCATGAGTGTCACCATGTCCACCGACAGGATCAGCCCGCCCGACGTGACCGGTGCATACAGGTCGGAGATCGTCCGGCTCACGATCGATACCAAACTCCTGGCAAGCCAGACCCCGCCAAGACCTCCCAATAGCCCGCCAAGCAGACCGAGCAAGCCCGCTTCTGCCAGAAACTGGCCTGCGACCCGCCGCTCCGTCATGCCAAGCGCGCGATAGATGCCGACCTCGCGCCTCCGCTGCGCCACGGCAAACGCGATCGTGTTATAGATCAAGAACGCCCCGATGAGCAGCCCGACCCAGCTCATGACTGACAGGTTGAGTTGGAAGGCCCACACCATGTTCTCGAGCTGCTTTGACCGTTGCGCCGGCCGTTGCGCGACAAGATGGGGAGGAAGAGCCGCTCGCACGGAAGTCACGATATCCTCTGGCGTTCGAGCAGGCGCCGTCACCAACTCGATCCGATCCAACCGCCCGAATGATTGGAACAACAGCTGCGCCGCGGCAATATCCATCACCGCAAGCCGATCCCAGAGTGTCGAACCCTCCGCCTCTGTTTGGATGAGCCCCGCAACTCGTAGCTTGGCTGGACGTCCTCCCGCAGTTACCTCGATGACAGCACCAACCCCCACCTTCAGATCTGCAGCAATCTGACGGCCAAGGTACAGCGTGTCGGGAGCCAAGAGCGCCTCCAGCGCCACATCGGTGTCAGCCTGCGATAGTCGAAACCCGCGCGTTCCAACCTCTGCCAGGAGATCCAGCCCCAAGACCTGAAGCGCTTGGCCACGTGATTCCCCCTGGGCGACCATAACGGATTCTTCAATGACCGGCGCGGCGCTCACCACTCCTTCGATCACACGGACAGCCGTAATCACCGATTCATCCACTCCGAGATCGTTGCCCACAATTTCCACTGTGGCGGAACCGGCGACTGTCGTGACGGCTTGTTCAAAAGATCGCAGGACCTGAACGTTCGCCGTCCCGATACCCACTGAGGCCAGCACACCCAGGGCCACTCCGGCAATGCTGAGGCAAGCACGAAATGGCCGCTGGAGCGCATGCGCACGGATCAGAGTGAGATGGAGAGACAATAGTTTGTTCATCTGAGACCGAGTGAGCTATTCATCGAACGAATCCTTCGGGCCAGGAACAGAGCCCTGCACAAATCAGCAGTTTCATTTAC
The DNA here is from genome assembly GCA_016219645.1 of Nitrospirota bacterium. Taxonomy (NCBI): domain Bacteria; kingdom Pseudomonadati; phylum Nitrospirota; species Nitrospirota bacterium. The sequence goes on along the minus strand of JACRLR010000067.1, from coordinate 90,262 downwards.
AGCAATACCCACCTTTGCTAGACTCGCGTGAGTTGAAGATGAGAGGTAACTGATGGGTGCGAGAACTGTTCTGAGCCGAAAAGTCCAGCCGCTACAGGAAGAGATCGATGCCGATCTCCTCACACCTCGGCAGAGTGATATTCTTCGCCTGGTGTCGATCGGCCACACAAACCGCGAGATTGCGGAGGTCCTGGAAATCAGCGTGCGCACAGTCGAAGTACACCGATTCAACTTGATGCGACGTTTGAATGTACGAAATGTTGCACAGCTGCTCAGACGAGCCCTGCAGCTGGGTCTCCTGGCCAAGACGTTCGGCGCCAAGTAGACCTACAGTTCTTTTAGTCTTCCCCGGCAATCCTCCAACTTCGTATAGCCTTTCTTGCTGAGCTGTCCCGCCAGCTCCGTTTCCAGCCGACCGAATACGTTGACCCCTTCCTCGACCAAAACTGTTCCGATCTGCACGGCCGTCGCACCACAGAGCAGATGTTCAAATGCATCCACGCCGCTGACGACTCCCCCGGTCCCGATAATCGGCATGCGTCCTTCGAAAATCTTCCAAAAAGCCCGCACATTGGCCAGCGCCACCGGCTTGATGATCATGCCACCCAAGCCGCCGAACCCACCCTTCGGCTTGATGACGACTACCTCATGCTCCGGATCGACGACGAGCCCGTTGCCGACCGAGTTAATCAGGTTGAGAAAATCGACCCCGCAACGGCTGATCACGGCTCCCATCGCTGCGTGATGGGCCGGATCGAAGTAGGGAGGCAGCTTGACCCCCATCGGTACCGTAATGACCTTGCGGACCCGTTTCAACAGACGTTCGGATGCTTCTGTATCATATCCAATCTGCGGTTTGCCGGGGATGTTGGGACAAGAGAGATTGACCTCGATCAAGTCAGGCTTCGCCGCGTTGATTGTGGCGGCAATTGTCGGAAAATCGTCTTCACAGAGACCTGCCACACTGGCAATGACCGGCTTGCCGAGCGTTTTCAATTCAGGAATGAGCGAGGCATACACCCTGTACCCGAGATTCGGCAAGCCCATGGAATTGATGGACCCGCCTGGAAATCCATAGTACCGGGGTGTCGGATTGCCGTCGCGAGGCTCCAGCGTCATCGATTTGGTGACGATAGCCCCGGCACGAGATCGACCGAGAGCCAGCAGTTCTTCACGCGTGACACAGAGGGCCCCCGACGCATTCATGAAGCAACTAGGGAATCGCACGCCGGCAATGGTGGTCGAAAGATCCATCACGCCACGACCGTGACAGCGTCATGCTGCGTTCTCGACACGAGCTGCCCGTCCTTCATGGACCAGACATAATCGGCAGCCTCTGCGGCTGCAATGCTGTGAGTGACCAATAAGATAGTTTGGTGAAAGCGCTCGACGAGCGACCGGAGGAGGACAATGATCTCGGCTCCATGCTGAGAATCCAAATTGCCGGTCGGCTCGTCTGCGAGAAGGATCTGTGGCTGATGCACAATCGCTCGCGCAATTGCCACACGCTGCTGTTCTCCGCCAGAAAGCTCGCTGGGGCGATGGTGTCGTCGCGCCTTCATCGAAACCAGCTCGAGCACATCCTCGACGCGGGCTTGAACCGAGGCACCTCGCTCCCCGCGCAGTAATAGGGGAAAGGCGACATTTTCCGCCGCCGTCAACCCGGGAATCAGATGGAAGGCTTGAAAAATAATCCCGACTGTCTCTCGCCTGATCCTCGTCCAGTCGTCACTCGTAAATTGACTGGTCGACCGCCCTCCAAGGAAGATAGCCCCCGAGGTTGGTCTATCCAGTCCGGCAACCAGATTGAGCAACGTGCTTTTCCCGCATCCACTGGGCCCGATAAAGGCACAGAAGTCTCCCTTCGCCACTTCGATTGTGACCCGATCAAGTCCAGTGATGGTCTCGCCACCCCGCTCATACATTTTCGATACCTGGTCGAATCTCACCATCGCAATCTGCGTCTCCATACTCCAACTCAAAAATAGACGGGCGGGACGGGTTGATCTGGTTCATCTGGTGTAAACAAGACAAACCGTCCGTTCGAGCCCGTCCCGCCTTTCCTTCTCGTCGCGCATGTCTCGCGCGTCACGTATATCACAACCATTTATACACGGACAACCTTGACAGGCACGGTACTTTCTCTTAGAAGAAACACACTCACATTGATTAGCGAGCCCCTCTACGATGTTGCGTGATACCACACAGGTTCGACTCACCGGATGGTTCCGCCAAGCCATCAGATTTGTGTTGCCGGTGGAATGCATCGCCTGTGGCCGGTCACTCAGCACGGACCCTGTGCCCTTCTTCTGTGCCGCATGCTGGTGCACCATCCACCCGTTCGAGCAGTCAGCTTGTGCAAGCTGCGATCAGCCATTCGTCTCGCAGGCTGCCACAAACTATACGCCAAACCATCAATGCCAGCACTGTCAGGAACAGCCACCGGATTTTCAAAGGGCCTGGACCCTGTTCCCTTACCTTCCGCCACTACGGGAAGCGATCTGCTCGTTTAAATACCGAGGTAAACATACGCTGGCACAGCCACTCGCGCGCCTCATGATCAGCGCTCTGCCAAGCGGACTCGAAGTCGACGTGATCCTTCCTGTGCCCTTGCACCCCATCCGCTTACGCGCCAGGGAATTCAACCAGTCTCTGCTGTTGGCCGATCAGCTCGGCCGGTATTTGGCCCTCCAGGTTTCAGCCACAAACCTCGTCAGAACCGCTGCCACCGAGCCCCAAACCACGTTAACGAGGCAGGCGCGGTTGCAAAATCTGAAGAAAGCCTTTGCCGTCCGAAGGCCACGAGACATCGCTGAGAAACGTGTCCTCCTCGTAGACGATGTGTTCACCACCGGTACGACGCTGAACGAATGTGCGAAGGCCCTACGAAAAGCCGGCAGCGGACCAGTCTTTGCCCTGACGCTGGCCAGAACCGTTGATACGGATCTGGTGCCGGACCGCCACCTTGCTGAGCAAGCGGCACCGCCACTGACAACCATAGGAATATGATCGATGCCTCTGTACGAATATCGCTGTCTCGACTGTAAGAAACGGAGCACACTCCTCGTAATGAGTCTGGCTCATCAGGCGCCGGCAGCCTGCTCCCATTGCACGAGTGCTCGGGTGGAGCGAATCCTGTCACGATTTGCCTCGCCGAAATCCGAAGAGGCTCGCCTGGAGGCCCTGGCAGATCCCGGTCATCTGGCGGGGCTCGATGAAAATGACCCGAAGAGCATGGCCAGATTCATGAAAAATATGGGTGAGGAGATGGGGGAAGATCTTGGTGACGACGTCTTAGAGGCGATGGAATCCGGCGAAGCCGGTGGCATGGAATCGGATGGCACTGACAGGCAATGACTTGAATTGTCATATATTTTCACTTGACAGATCGTGGCAATTTCCCTACCCTGGCGACTGTATCCGAAGCCTCGTGAGGCGTATGGACCCCTATCAAGTCAGGTTCTTCAATGGCCAGAGAGCCCAAGAGCGAGCTGATGACGGCGGAGGAGACCTGCCTCTATCTCAAGATTACCCAGCGTACGCTCTATCGTTACCTCAGGAGTCGCCAGATTCCCGCTTTCAAGCTAGGAAAAGAATGGCGCTTCGTACGCTCGGATCTCGAACAGTGGATTCGCGGTCGCACCAGAACCACGCTGGCGTCGTAAAGGAAAGGCTCCATTGATGTTCGCCGGGGAATACCTCTGCAAAGTAGATGAGAAAGGACGATTTATTGTCCCCTCGCCGATCCGGGAACAGGTCGAGTCGGAGGGACAGGCTGTCGTCTTCCTGAAAGGGCCGGAAGAATCGACGCTCATCTACTCGATGAAAGAATGGGAAAAAGTCCTCGAACGGACGAAAACCACCCTCGACGAGGACCAGAGTCGGCTCTTCATGCACTTCGTTGTATCAGAAGCCGGGACATCGGAACTCGATAAGGCCGGTCGCATCCTCATTCCAAGTCGACTCAGAAAAGTTATTCCGTTAGACGAAGACCAGGAAATCATTCTGGTTGGCTTATATCATCGCATGGAGATCTGGAATCCGAGCACGTGGCGACGCTATATCTCCCAATCTGAAGAGCGGTATGAGCAGAACATGTCGAAGATCCTCAATCTCCTCTAAACTTACACGCATGCCTACGTTCCGGCGTCCCCCCCGATTTCCTTCTTCTCCTCGAGCTGTTCGGCTGGCCTCCTACCGAAGCCCTGATAAAAGAGTTGCGGTAATGCGTCTCCCCCTCAGAACGACGCCGAGTTCCCGCATGCCTGCGTCCCCATCTTTACACACACCGATCGGGAACCACGCGGTAGCCTTGACGCTCCCGGTGCCTCCCAGCGTGAACCATCAATATGCGACGGTGAACGGCCGGCGATTGATCTCTTCGGCTGGTCGCGCCTATAAGGTTCAGGTGGGGCAACTCGTGTGGTTGAAGCTGGCTCAGTCTGCTAACCGGGCTCACCTACTTGCGCGACTCCAATCGGAGTGGCTCGCCCTGTCCATCCAGTTCTTTTTCACCTCGGCCCTACGACGGGACGTCGACGGCGGACTCAAGATCGCACAGGATGCTCTCTGTGAGGGACTCGGCATCAACGATAACCGCATCGTTGAAATCCACCTCTACAAGTACATTGACAAAGACAACCCCCGCATCGAAGTGCATCTCACACCGACATCCAGGTCCTAGCCCCCACGCTGTACAGCAGTTCGATCAAAAATGCGGAGCCCAGGGGGAAACCCTCACCTATTCATACCGGAGAGCTTCGATAGGATTCAGCCGAGAGGCCTTGCTGGCAGGATACAGCCCGAAGAACAGGCCGACTGCGAGTGAGAAAAAAAACGCGATCCCGATGACGTTACCGGAAATGATGGTCGGCCAACCGGCTATCAGTGTCGTCAACTTGGTCCCGGCAATGCCGAGTACGATGCCCAGCGCGCCTCCCACCAGGCTCAAGGTTACGGCCTCGATCAAGAACTGCATCATGATATGCCGGCGTTTAGCTCCCACCGCCATGCGGACTCCGATCTCTCTCGTCCGTTCTGTCACAGAGACAAGCAAGATATTCATGATCCCGATCCCGCCAACTAACAGGGACACGGAGGCAACCGCAAATAACATCATCGTCAAGGTTTCGCTCGCGCCCTCCTGCACCTTCCCGATATCAACCTGCGTCCGGATCGTGAAGTCGTCGCTCTGATCGGCCTGAAGCCGGTGCCGTGCCCGTAACACTTCTCGAATTTGCTCGGCGGCCATCGGCAAGTCATCAACCTGATCTGTCGAGCCAAACATCGCCCCGACGGACCCAATAAACGACGTCCCGAACACCTTGCGTTCCGCTGTGCTGAAGGGAATGAACACCACATCGTCCTGATCGGCCCCTTGTGCCGACTGGCCTTTCGGCGCAAGAACTCCAATGACACGGAACGGCACATTTTTGATCCGAATCACCGCCCCCACCGGTTCTTCGCCTGGCTCAAACAAATTCTCCACGACTGTTTGACCGATGAGTGCCACTCGAGCAGCACTCTCCAAATCCGCCTGGGTGAAGGGACCACCACTCGTATAGGACCAGTCTCGAATGGTAAGGTAACTGGGCGAGATGCCGTTAATCGTCCCGTTCCAGTTTCGGTTTCCATATACGATTTGCATCACATCACGCTTGGCCCAGGCTGTATCAGCCAGCAAGGGAATGCGTTTTTTCAGGTCCAACGCGTCGGACACGGTAAGGGTCACCCCGCTCCCCTGTGCTCCCCGTACCCCGCTTGCGGAGCTTACCCCGGGGAAAATCACGATGACGTTCGTACCCATTGTCGCGATCTGTGCTTGCACAGCACGCTTGGCGCCCTCGCCGATACTCACCATCGCAATGACGGCGCCCACGCCGATGACGATCCCGAGCATCGTGAGGCCAGCACGCATTCTATTGCGAGCCAGGATCCGCAACGCGGTGAGAATCGTGAGCCACACAAACGCCGACATTTAGACCCCAACCGTACTGGACGCTGGCCGCGGTTTGGTCACGCGGTCGCTTAACACTTGTCCGTCTTTGATCACAATCTCGCGGGCGGCATAGGCCGCGACATCCATCTCGTGGGTCACCAGAATAATCGTAATCCCTTCGTCGCGGTTCAGTGTTTCCAGGATCTTCATGATTTCCTGGCTCGACTGGGTATCGAGGTTGCCGGTCGGCTCATCGGCGAGTAGCAACGAGGGCGACGTGACGAGTGCCCTCGCGATCGCCACACGTTGTTGCTGCCCTCCGGATAATTGGGTTGGATAATGGTGTTCTCTGCCCTGCAGCCCCACTCGCCCGAGCGCCGCTGCGGCCTGCGCCCGTTGCTCTGTGAGCGTGAGCCCCCGATAGAACAGGGGGAGCTGCGCATTTTCGAGTGCGCTGGTTCTGGGAATGAGATTGAAGCTCTGAAAAACGAACCCGATCTGCTGATTACGGATCCCGGCCAGCTGATCAGGCTTCAGGTTGCCCACCTCAATCCCGTTCAACCGATAGTGTCCCCTTGTCGGTTGGTCAAGGCAACCCAGAATATTCATCAAGGTGGATTTTCCTGAACCGGAAGACCCCATGATGGCGACGAACTCACCCTGCTCAATCGTGACACTCAGGCCGCGCAAAGCTTGGACTTCCACGTCGCCGACCCGATAGATCTTCCACACATCTTCGCATTGGATGAGCGTGGGCATCATCGTCTCTCGTGAAGCGTGAAGCGTGAAGCGTTTGAGAAGGAAAGAAGGTTTATGACGATGGATGTGACGGGAAGCAGGAATTCTTCTAGCGAGCGACGATTCACGAGATACGCTTCACGCATATTACATCCCTCGATTGCGCGAGGAGCCCCGTTGTCCGCCACTCCCGAAGCCTGGAGGCAGATCGCTTCCACTCCGCTCGCCTTTTGGTCGGTCAAGACCTACGACGACCGGGGTACCTTCCGACAACTCCTGCGACACAATTTCTGTTGCCAATCCATCGGAAATTCCAGTTTGAACACGGATGGGCTCGAGTTCCCCGGACAATCCTTGTTTCCACACTGTACGACTTGGCGCCACGACCCCTCTGCCAGCTGCCGCTGTCTGCTCTCCCCCCTTCTCTTTGGCTGGCTTACCGCTAGGCATAGAACGATCTCCCTGGCCCGCTGACGGAGGAGTGAATCGCAATGCGGCATTCGGCACTTTGAGCACGTCGTCTCGTTGAGCCACTACGATGGAGACATTCGCCGTCATCCCCGGCTTCAGGCGAAGATCCTCATTGTCGACGCTGACCACCACGTTATAGGTCACCACATTTTGCACGTTGATCGGCGCAAGGCGCACCTGACGGATCATGCCGGCAAATTGATGCCCTGGATACGCGTCAACCGTGAAGGTCGCCTCTTTCCCTTCGGTGATTCCTCCAATGTCCGACTCACTCACATTGGTATCGACTTGCATCTTGGTCAGATCGAGCGCGATCAAAAAGAGGTTCGGTGTGGCAAAGCTGGCTGCGATCGTTTGACCGACCTCCACGTTTCTGGCAACCACGATTCCGTTCACCGGCGAGCGAATAACGGTATACTTCAAGTCCAACTCTGCGGCATTCAGCACTGCCTCGGCTTGCTTGACTTGCGCTCCCGCCACATTCATTTGCGCTTCAGCGGCCTGGAAGTTCGTCGCGGCCACGTCGACGTCGTTCTGAGAGACGAACTGCTGCGCCACCAGCGATTTCACCCGATCGAGCTCGCGCTTCCGTTGAGCCAGGTCGGTCTTGACTCTTGCGACATTCGCCTTCGACATTTCAAGATTGCTGGCCGCTTGATCCCGCTTGGCTCTGAACGGTTCGGGATCGATCACGGCAACGATGTCGCCGGCCTTCACCACGGAATTGAAATCTGCGTGCAGGCTCTTGATCATGCCGGAGACCTGCGTCCCAACCTGCACTGAGACGACAGGATTGATCGTACCAGTCGCAGTCACAAGCGAAATGACCGGGCCTCGTTCGACCGGGGCGCTCCGATATCGAACCGGAGCTTTCCGTTCTCCATTGAAAACGACGTAGCCTCCGATCGCTAATCCAACAGCCAGAACCCCGATAATCAAGGCAGCACGGCGCATCGACTCGCTCCCTCATTCCCTCACCGACCAACTGTGTATTGTATCAACAAGACTGCAGGGAATCACCTGATTGACACAGCCTCCCTACGCCCCTCCCATACTGCGGAAAAACCTTCTCGGCACAGCAGAGCTTCAATTGCAGCACCTCAGGGACAAGAAGGGCCGAGGCGTACCCTCTGGGGTACGTTGAGGGTCTGAGCGATGCGAGAACGCCGCTGGCGGACTTTTTCAGCATCCTGCCAGAAAAACGAACAGGCCGTCCGCCGAATGGCGGACGGCCTGTCAGGCTTGCCGGGCTATGGTCCGATTAGGGACTGACGCTGATCCGCTCCTTGATCCCGTCAAAGACATCCTTGGGTACCACATTCTTCGCCACCAGTTCGCCCTTCAGTCGATAGGGACGATTCGTCACAATACGGTCCGCCACGTCTTTGGAAAGACCGAGTACCAGCACCATATCAGCTGCGGACGCCTTGTTGATGTTCATGGAAGAAGACATGGGCTGAGAAGTATTCGGCACTGAGGAAGCAGACTCTCCTGCAGGAGCGGGATTCACAGACGACACGGACGGCGCCGGAGATCCTGAAACGGAGCGCGACTGATCTTTCAGCTCTTTCTGATAACGAGCAACCAGAGCCTTGAGCGTCTCGTTGTGCCGCTTCACATCCTCGTATTCCTGACGCAGAGCCCGGTTCTGGAATGAGAGCTGTTTCACACGGTCTTCGAGTTCCTTGGTTCGTCCCTCGACCGTGCCACGTTCCTTGTCACGGCCATGCTGAATGCGCTCCAGCTCGTCATGAGAAACCTGGGCTTCGTTCACGAATTTCACATTGAGATCCTTGAGCGTCTTGACTTGCTGTTCCAGAGCATTCTTTTGCGCGCGTGTCCGCTCCAACTCAAACTTCGCCGAATCGACATCGACCATTGCCTCTTCATACTTCTTTTGACTGACACAGCCGACTAACGAAACCGCACCGATCACCACCACCATCATCCATCCTGACTTCATGCGAACCTCCCCTCCCCGGAACATGGTATCTGCTCACACGTAGGCCACCGCTCTTGACCGACAGGGTAATCGGTACGAAATGGCGATACGATGCCCATACGTATAACGTTGGGTGTATGCCATGCCTGGCCTTTTGTCAATAGATTTGGAGGTCCTCCGCGATCACCGATCGTCGTGCGGGGGTGCGGCGAATCATCTGTCCGCTTGACGGACTGTCCCCACTTTGTGAATATACTTAAGACTCGCCGTCCAGCCCGCATGATTCACGACGGTTCGTGGCGAAGGCGCGGCGCGCGACAAGCGCGAAGAGCGAGACTCGCGTGACGTGTGAGTCCTGTCCTGCCAGTCGCGCTTTTCCCGCCAGCCCCGCTCGTCTCGCTTAAATCAACCACCCGGGATTGCCGCAGAAGTGTTCATAAGAAGTGCAAGCTAAACAGAACTGCTCTCAGAAAGACTTTGTATGAACGAATGGGGTCCTGGTCTCGCCACGATCTTGGGAATCGTGGAAGGGCTGACAGAATTCCTACCAGTCTCGTCCACCGGCCACTTAATCCTCGTCGGCCACTTCCTGGGGTTCGAAGGCGACCTCGCGGCCAGCGCTGACATTTCGATCCAACTTGGCGCCATCCTGGCCGTCATCGCCTATGAAAGACACAAGCTCCTGTCCATGATCGGACTCGCTGCCCGAGAGCAGCAGAACGTCTCTACCATGATCCGAACACGTGGAACGACCCCCTGGTTGACCATCCTACGGACCTCCTGGGCGACTCATCGGAACTTTTGGTTTCTCATCGGTCTCGGAGTCGCATTTTTACCGGCAGCCGCGGTCGGGTTCCTCACACACGGCTGGATCAAAAGCCATCTCTTTACACCCCAAACCGTGGCCGTCTCCTCAATCGTCGGTGGGTTGATTATTCTCGCCGTCGAAGCACGTCGAGACCATGCGCGAATCCATCAACTCGAACAGGTAAGCCTGGCGTCGGCATTCTGGATCGGCGTAGCCCAGTGTGCCTCACTACTCCCCGGTATGTCCCGGTCCGGTTCTACGATCATCGGAGGGCTCTTCGTAGGGCTTGACCGGAAAGTCGCAACAGAGTACTCTTTTTTCCTCGCACTCCCGACTCTGATCACGGCGACGTGCTATCAGATGTGGAAATCGAGGGACGTGTTTCAACAAGACGACTACCTCGCACTCGGGATCGGAATGGTCGTGTCGTTTGTCGTCGCGTGGATCGTGATCGCAGCCTTTCTCTCGTTTGTGAAAAAGCATACGCTCAGGCCCTTTGCCTATTACCGAATCCTGATGGGCATCGCCGTCTTCTACATCTTTGGCTTTTAGGAGGATTTCTCACGATGGCTCAATCTCAATCCGATACGGTACATGTCTTCGACACCTGGGTCAGAGGGACAAAGGGACTGTTGCATTTCGACGTGATGACGACAGATGAGGCGACGGCACTGACACTCGCCAAAAAACACTTGGCGAGTATTGGGGAAGCCAACGTACCGGTGACGGTCAAGGAATGTCAGTTCTGCCACACCGAACCGCTTGTGATGTTTTCCTCCGAACAGCAACGGCAATTCCGTGAGCAGGGCGGGTTTATCATCACCCTCTCGACATAGCTGGCTGTGGCAGAACGGGCCAGCCGCAGGATGCTCAAAAAGGCCAGACTTCACACCACCCAACCCCGGCGCGCCAAGACGCGCCGTTCCGCAGGCAAGGCCGCAGCGGTTTTTCACACTATCTCTAAAGGGTGGCCTGGTCGCTCCTCGATTGCGCGCGTCGAACGAGCACCTTCTGAGCGTGCGCGTTCCGCGAGCAGGAGGACGACCAGGCTACCCGTTCCTTCCTTTTTCAGCATCCTGCTAGGAAGCTGGGGGAGATTCATGGGTGGCGAGCGGCACATCCTTCTTCTCAAAGGCAAAGTGGATGATCAAGAAGACCACCCCCACGCTGATTGCAGAATCGGCAACGTTGAAGGCCGGCCAATGGTATGTATCCACATAGACATCGAGAAAATCGATCACCTCGCCATATCGTAACCGATCGATCAGGTTCCCGATCGCCCCTCCAAGGATCCCGGCAATACTGAGCTGCCCCTTCCAATCTTTCTGCGGGAGCCGGAAGAGGATCGTTCCCAGTAGGGCCAGAGCAAAAAGCGACGTGATCCCAAAGAACACCATGCGAAAGGCATCGCTGCTGCCGGCCAGCAACCCAAATGCCGCACCGGGGTTGCGGATATAGGTCAGGCTGAAGAGATTGGGGATAATCGGAATGGATTCGTTCAGTCGCATCGACTGCATGATGGACAGCTTCGTTGCCTGATCGATCGCGACGATCACCCCACTGAGCAGCGCCAAGAGCAGATAGCGAACGGGACCGCTCATCACTGCACCGCCTCAATGCAACGATCGCAGAGGGTCGGAAAGGTCGTGCTTTTCCCCACCGCCTCACGATAGTTCCAACAGCGCTCGCATTTTCCGAATGAAGACCCTGTCGCCGTAATCACCAGAGGGACTTTCCCCTCACTGCTGGCGACCAGTGCGACCTGCGAGACGATAAAGAGCGTGGTCAGGTCCTTCCGGTAGGGATCAAGGAACTCGTAGGTGTCGGCATCGGCTTGAAGACGCACCGTCGCCTCCAACGAAGATCCAATAGTCTTATCACGCCGGCTTCCCTCCAACACACCTTGCACCTGGGTACGATAGGCCAATAACCGTTCCCATCGCTGAGCCAGCGCGGTATCCTGCCATCGGGGTTGGACCTCAGGAAATTCGCTCAGATGAACGCTGCTCACTCCGAGACGTCCGCCCACCTGCGTCACCAACGTCCGCCAGATCTCCTCGGCCGTAAAGCTCAGCACCGGCGCCACCAGCTTCGTCATGGCAACGACGATCTCGAAGAGTACCGTCTGCGATCCTCGACGCAAGGGTGAATCTGCTCGGAACGTGTAGAGACGATCCTTCAGGATATCGAGGTAGACCGCGCTCAGATCTACTGAACAGAAGTTGTTGAGGGCGTGGAAAATCGTGTGGAATTCAAAATCCTCATAGGACTTCCGAACCCGAAGGATCAGCTCGCTGAGCCGATGCAGAGCCCAACGATCCAACTCAGGCAGCTGCTCGTGCGGGATTCGGTCTTTTTCAGGATCAAAGTCGTATAGATTGCTCAACAGAAAACGAGCGGTGTTCCGAATCTTTCGATAGGCCTCGATCATATGGGTCAGGATTTCAGGAGAAATCCTGAGGTCATCGCGATAATCCTGCGCCGAGACCCACAAACGCAGAATTTCTGCACCCGATTGTTTGATCACATCCTGCGGCGCGACGACATTCCCGGCCGACTTGGACATCTTCTTCCCCTGCCCGTCGAGAACAAAACCGTGAGTCAGGACCGCCTCGTATGGCGCGCGATGATCCGTGACGACACCGGCCAACAAGGCGCTGTGGAACCAGCCCCGATGTTGATCCGATCCTTCTAGGTAGAGATCGGCCGGCCACCATTTCCGTTCTTTCAAGACAGCAGCGTAGCTGACGCCCGACTCGAACCACACGTCGAGAATGTCTCGCTCTTTCTCGAATACCGTTCCGCCGCACGTCGAACAGGTCGTGCCTCCGGGCAACAGGTCGGCAGTCGACTGCTCAAACCACATATCGGCGCCTCTAGACTCGAGCATCGTCGCAAGGTGTTCGATCACGGTCGTATCAACCAGCACAGACCGGCACCCGACGCAGGTGAAACCGGGAATCGGTACGCCCCACACACGCTGACGCGACAGACACCAATCTGGGCGGTTCTGGATCATCCCATTGATTCGATCCCGACCGTAGGCCGGAATCCAGCGGACTCGATCGATCTCTGCCAGAGCTTCTTTCCGAAGCTCATTCGTCTCCATCGACACGAACCACTGTTCTGTCGCACGGAAGATGACAGGATTCTTGCAGCGCCAGCAGTGCGGATAGGAGTGGTTCAACGACCCTTGGCCCAACAATCGCCCGTTGGCCTGTAGAAACTCCACAATCTTTGGGTTTGCCTTCAACACGTGCTGGCCGGCAAACTCTTTCACCACGTCAGTAAACCGCCCGGCGTTGTCGACCGGCGCCAGAATTTCCAACCGTTCCCCTGGCGTAGCCTTGGCATTGTGCTCAAGAACGAGGATGTAGTCTTCCATGCCGTGACCAGGGGCAATGTGGACACAGCCGGTACCCTGGTCGAGGGTCACAAAATCCCCAAGCAGAATAGGCGATAAACCGGTGGTCAGGGGTCGTTGCGTCTCCATCCCCTCAAACCCCTCTTTTCCCTTTTTCACTCCGAACAGGCGAGCCCCATCGAGCTTGCAGACCTTCGTTACGCTCTCCAGAAGCTTCTCCGCAACGATCAATACTTCGTCACCGACCTGGACGAATGCATAATTGATCTCGCCATGGAGGCAGACCGCTTGATTGGCCGGGAGAGTCCAAGGCGTCGTCGTCCAAATCACGACGGAGACCGACTTGATGCCGGCAGGGAACGAAATGCCAGGGAAGGTCTTGCTGAGCACCGTGGGCGACGTGACCAACGGAAACTTCACATAGATTGAAGGAGAGGTGTGATCGTCGTATTCCACCTCCGCCTCAGCAAGAGCTGTTTGATCTGCCGTGCACCAGAGCACGGGCTTCAGCCCCTTATAGACGCCTCCCCGCTCCACGAATTTCCCGAATTCACGGATGATCGTCGCCTCATAACCGGGATTCATCGTGAGATAGGGGTTCTGCCAATCGCCCAAGATACCGAGCCGCTTGAATTCTTCCCGCTGAATCTTGACGTACTTCTCCGCATACTCCCGACAGAGGTGGCGGATGGCCGGAGTATCGAGCGTCTTCTTCTTGTCGCCGAGTTCTTTGAGGACTTGATGTTCGATCGGAAGGCCGTGGCAGTCCCACCCTGGCACATAAGGCACCTGGTAGCCCGCCATCGTCTTCGACTTGATGATGATGTCCTTGAGGATCTTGTTCAACGCGTGGCCGATATGGATGCGGCCATTCGCATAAGGCGGTCCATCGTGCAAGATGTACCGAGGTTTGCCTTTCCCCGCTGCCTGAATCTGTTCGTACAAGCCTTCACGCTCCCACAAGGCCAGGAGCTCAGGCTCCCGTTGCGGAAGGTTCGCCTTCATGGGGAAATCGGTCTTGGGAAGATTGAGCGTAGCCTTATAATCCATGACCTGTCTGGTCTCTCACGGAAATCTTAGAATGTGATTGGATCAAGGGTAGGAATATACCGGAATGACAGGCGAGGCACCAGCCCTTAGCCTTGATGCAGGATCGTCAAAAACGTCTTCCAGCAAGGCCGCAGCGAGCGAATATGCGAGGCGTACCCTTCACACCCGCCCGCCCCGAGCAGTCAGAACAGCTCTATCCCGAGCGGTACGTTGAGCATGGGAGCGACACGAGAACGATGCCCGGGAAAGGGCGCGTCACGGCGCGCCGGGGCTGGGCGGGTGGAATTAAGCCGTTTTTCACGATCCTGCTAACTGACGGACATCATGCGGTCCAGCGCAACCCTGGCCCAATGTTTCTCATCGTCCGGAACGACGATGTGGTTCACGACATGGCCGTCGACAAGGTTCTCCATCGCCCAACAGAGATGGGCTCCATCAATCCGGAACATCGTCGCGCACTGGCAGACAGTAGACGACAGGAAAAAGACTTTCTTATCGGTCAGGTCACGCTTGAGACGGTTGACGAGATTGAGTTCTGTCCCAACCGCCCAGGCCGTACCGACTGGAGCTGCCGTCACAGTCTTGATGATGAACTCCGTCGAACCGGAAAGGTCCGCCTTGTTGACGACATCTTCATGACATTCAGGATGAACGATGACTTTCCCCTCCGGATATTGCTTCCGGAAGTTGTCCACGTGGACCGGCTGGAACATCTGGTGAACACTGCAGTGACCTTTCCAGAGAATCAACTTGGCCCGCTGGATCGCTCCGCGCGTATTGCCCCCATTGAGTTGAAAGGGGTCCCAGACAATCATCTCTTCTTTAGCCAGACCCATCTTGTTCGCCGTATTGCGGCCCAGATGCTCGTCCGGGAAAAAGAGGATCTTCTCCCTCCTTGCCCAAGACCAGTCAATCACCGCCTTGGCGTTGGATGAGGTACAGGTAATCCCTCCGTGTTCGCCGCAAAAAGCTTTCAGTACCGCGGCAGAGTTGACGTAGACCGCCGGCATGACCGTCTCTTCCACCGGGAGAATCCGTCCCAGGGTTTCCCAGCAGTGATCGACCTGCTCGATGGCCGCCATGTCTGCCATAGAACAGCCTGCGGCCATGTCCGGAAGGATGACCGTTTGTTTGGAGCGGCTCAGGATATCTGCCGTCTCGGCCATGAAATGCACGCCGCAAAAAACGATGTAGGGCCGCTCTGATCGCTCGGCTGCCAGCTTTGAGAGGAGGAGAGAGTCCCCGCGAAAATCGGCATGTTCGATGACTTCATCCCGTTGATAGTTATGACCGAGGATCATAACCCTCTCACCCAACAGGCGTTTCGCTTCAGCCGTCCGGCGGAACAGTTCCTCCGCAGACAATCGCTGGTAGTCCGTGATCGGTTTGGGAAGTGTCGAGACTATCGGCATTCGTTCCTCAGGAAAATGGCGTCTGGCATCATTCTACGTTAGGGTACCCCGACAATCAATGAAGCGGCCCTGAAAGGAAGTCCTACCCCTCGATAGTTCGGTCGGTTCACCTACGATAGGTCCAATACCCCGTTGACAACGAGATGGGCGGGCGATACGATCCACCGTCGAAGCTAGGGGAGCCACATGGCTGAGAGTCCGCCCGAACGGATGACCCTCAGAACCTGACCTGGGTAATACCAGCGTAGGGAAGCGAGAACAACCGAGTGCCGTTGCTCTCTCTGCCGCACCCCCTAAGCCTCAGGTGCGGCTTTTTTATTGTCGATTTCGAGCACAGTTCACGTTCTGGAGAAAGGATCTCCCCATGAGCGACCATATGATCGGCAATGGATCTGCGGCTGGGAACGGACATGGGTCTACCGGATCACGCTTGACCACCACACCCTTCCCCGCTTCGCGCAAAGTGTACGTGCAGGGGACACAGGCTGGTGTGCGGGTCCCAATGAGAGAGATCAGTTTGACCGCTACCAAGTCGATGAATGGAGGTACACCCGCCGCAAACGAACCGATCACGGTGTACGATACCTCAGGCCCCTATACAGACCCGGCCGGCAAGATCGATCCACAGGCCGGATTGGCACCCTACCGCCGGAACTGGGTGATCGGTCGGAACGATGTGGTCGAACTCTCAGATATTTCGTCACAGTACGGCCGGCTACGCGCTGCCGATCCGAAACTGGATCCGCTTCGCTTTCAACACATCCGCAAGCCACTGCGAGCCAAACCCGGCAGGAACGTCACCCAAATCCACTACGCCAGAAAAGGCCTCATCACTCCCGAAATGGAGTTCATTGCGATCCGGGAAAACCAATCCCGTGAAGTGGCGCGCGAACTGGCCATGCGAAACGGACACGGCGGCGGGGTCACACAGCATCCTGGCCAGTCGTGGGGCGCCAGCATTCCCTCCATGATCACGCCGGAATTTGTCCGCGATGAAGTTGCCCGTGGCCGAGCCATCATTCCGGCTAACATCAACCATCCCGAAAGCGAACCGATGATCATCGGCCGCAATTTTCTGGTGAAGATCAACTCCAATATCGGCAACTCCGCAGTCGCCTCCTCCATCGAAGAAGAAGTTGAAAAGATGATCTGGTCCATTCGATGGGGCGCCGACACGGTCATGGATCTTTCCACCGGCAAGAACATCCACGAAACTCGCGAATGGATCATCCGTAACTCGCCGGTGCCGATCGGTACAGTACCGATCTATCAGGCCCTGGAAAAAGTCGGAGGCAAGGCTGAAGACCTGACCTGGGAACTATTTCGTGACACGCTGATCGAACAGGCAGAGCAAGGCGTGGACTACTTCACCATCCACGCCGGTGTGCGCCTCGCCTATGTGCCCATGACCGCCACACGCATGACCGGGATCGTGTCCCGTGGCGGAGCGATCCATGCGAAGTGGTGCCTGGCTCACCACGAAGAAAACTTCGCCTATACCCACTTCGAAGAAATCTGCGAGATCATGAAGGCCTACGATGTCTCGTTCAGTTTGGGCGACGGGTTACGCCCCGGCTCCATTGCAGATGCCAATGATGAGGCACAATTCGCCGAACTGGACACGTTGGGTGAACTCACCAAGATTGCCTGGAGCCACGACGTCCAAGTGATGATCGAAGGGCCGGGCCATGTACCCATGCACATGATCCAGGTCAACATGGAAAAGCAACTGAAGGCCTGCCAGGAAGCGCCCTTCTATACGCTGGGACCGCTCACGACCGATATCGCTCCGGGCTATGACCATATCACCTCCGGCATCGGGGCAGCCATGATCGGGTGGTATGGCTGCGCCATGCTCTGCTATGTCACGCCCAAAGAGCACCTTGGACTGCCGGACCGTGAGGACGTGAAGACCGGCGTCATTACCTACAAGATCGCTGCCCACGCGGCAGATCTGGCCAAGGGCCATCCAGGCGCGCAGATTCGTGATAATGCTCTGTCCAGGGCGCGATTCGAGTTTCGCTGGGAAGACCAGTTCAATCTATCGCTCGATCCGGACACAGCAAGGCTCTTCCATGATGAAACCCTGCCGGACAATGCTGCGAAGGTCTCGCACTTCTGTTCGATGTGCGGCCCTCATTTCTGTTCGATGAAAATCACGCAGGACGTCCGGGACTATGCCACGCAGTTACGGGTTGACGAACAGACAGCAATTCAGATCGGCATGAAGGAGAAATCCGAGGAGTTCCGAAAAACAGGATCGGAGCTCTATCAATAGAGCGAGCGAGGACGCTCAAAACGGTCATCCAACAAGGCCCGAGGGGAGTCGAAACCGGAGGCGTACCCTCTGGGGCGCACGGTGCGACGAATAAGGAGCACCACGTCTGTGCGCGCCGCCGAGTGGTGAGGTGGCCGGGTCCCCGGTGAGGATTTCGACGAGCCGAGAACGAAGCCGCGGAACGGCGAGTCTTGGCGCGCCGGGGTTGGGCGGGTGAGAAAAGTGGTCGTTTTCAGTATCCGTTGAACGGAGAATACGGTATGAACAAGCCCAAACCAGCTCCATTAAGAGAACGCGACATTACCAGGCAGATCGCGCGCGAATACTACAAAGAGTTCGATCAGCTCATCGAGAGCGATGTCATCATCGTAGGGGCAGGGCCTTCCGGCCTGATCTGTGCCCATGATCTGGCGGACATGGGCTTTCGCACCGTTATCGTCGAACAGAGCCTCGCGCTGGGCGGAGGGTTCTGGCATGGCGGATATCTCATGAACAAAGCGACGATCTGTGCCCCCGCTCACAAGATTCTCGAAGAGATCGGGGTACCGTGCAAAAAGATCAAGGACTGTGACGGGATGTACATGGTCGATCCGCCGCATGCCACCGGCGCCCTCGTAGCCGCGGCCTATCACGGCGGCGCCAAGGTACTGAACCTCACGCGCGTCGTCGATCTTATTCTCCGTCGAGACGGAGTCCTTGAAGGGGTCGTCGTGAACAACACGACTGCAGAAATGGCCGGCCACGACCTCATTCACGTCGACCCGATCGGCCTCGAAAGCAAGATCGTCGTTGACGCCACAGGCCACGATGCGGTTGTGGTCAATCTGTTGCACAAACGCAATCTGTACACCGCCGTTCCCGGCAATGGCGCCATGTGGGTCTCGCGCTCGGAAGAAGATGTCATGAATCATACCGGCGAGGTGTACCCCAATTGCTTCGTGATTGGATTGGCCGTCGCAGCAGTGCATGGTACCCCGCGCATGGGCCCAGCCTTCGGCTCAATGCTGCTCTCCGGACGCTATGGGGCGGAGCTCATTAAGAAGAAGTTGAAGAACGAATAGCAAACAAACTCCCTGCGGCTTCTCAAAAATGTCTCCAGAAAGGCCGCAGGGAGTGCGAACCCGGAGGAGGTACCGACCGCACTTCGTGGGGCCGTTCGCCCGTACACTGAATCTTGGCGAACGGAAAAACCCCTCCAGTGCGTCCGACTCTCCAAGAGTCTCGATTGGTACGTTGAGGAGTTCGCACGACCGAGAACGCCGCTGGAGGCATTTTTCAGAAGCCGCACTATGGATGTTCAAGATTTTCTCGTTCAAGGCGAAGGCCGTGAAGAAGACAAACGCGAGGCCTGGCAACTCTTTCAGCAGGCCTACGAGCGGCAGATGAAGGGCGAGTTGGAGGAAGCCGTTACACTCTACAAAAAATCGATTGAGACTCATCCCACCGCCGAGGCCTATACCTTCCTCGGATGGACCTACAGCTTCATGGGACGGCTCGATGATGCGATTGAGGAATGTCACAAAGCCATCGTGCAGGACCCGGACTTCGGCAATCCCTATAACGACATCGGAGCCTATCTCATCGAGAAGGGTGAATTGGACGAAGCGATTCTTTGGTTTCAGAAAGCCCTACAGGCGAGACGCTACGAGAGCCCGGCCTTCCCCCATCTCAATCTCGGTCGGGTCTATGAGCGCAAGGGCCAATGGACCGAAGCCATCGATTCCTATAAGAAAGCGCTGGCGCTCAATCCCAATTATACCTTGGCAAAGAAAGCGCTGGGACGATTGATCAGTTCGTTGAACTGAACTTGTTCATTTGGTTCATTTCGTTTATTTGGTTTGTTTGGTTTTTCTCGTTTCATTGGTGAAGGAAATGATTGCTGGACACAGAGGCTCAACGCCAACCAGACAAACCAAATGAACCAAACAAACAAAATAGACCAAATAAACCAAAAAACCATTCTCGTCGGTGTCACCGATATCTTTTTCTACACAAAAGTCCGCGACGCCCTGATGGCGAAGGGCTACCAGATCGAGCGGGCTCGTACACAACAGGAGGTTGCCGACAAGGCTTCGGCGACAATCCCATCCGCGTTCATCGTGAACATGAACGACGACAGATTCGATGCCTTGCAAGCGCTGGAAACCCTCAAAGCCGACGCGCGCTTGAAGACTATTCCCATCCTTGCCTTCGCGAATCACGAAGAAATCGATACATTCAACCGGGCCAGAGCGCTGGGAGTGACCATGATCGTCTCACGCAATGAGTTTTCAAGTCGCCTGAAAGATCTGGTCGACGAAATTCTCGCGGCAGGCGTAAGGAGTATAGGGCAGGAACACTGTCTTTCGCCTGACGCCTAACGTTTCACGCCTCACGGATTTAGGATGAAACAATCACGCCTCCACGAACATCACACGAAGCTCGGCGCAACCTTCGAAGAGGTCGGCGGGTGGAACATGCCCGCTCACTATGGAGATTGGGTCGCCGAATATCAGGCCGTGCGTCAAGCAGTCGGACTCTCCGACCTCTCGCACCGCGGCAAGATCCGCGTCACAGGCGACGACCGGATCAAATGGCTGCAGAGTCTCATCAGCAACGACATTCTTCCCCTCCAGCCTGGCCAGGGCCGCTATTCGAGCTTCCTCACACACAAGGGCAAGATGCTCGGCTACTTTCGCGTCTATGCCCTGTCCGATAGTCTCTGGGTGGAAGATGTCGGCGAAGTCGGCGATGCCACCTTCCAGGCCCTCAGAAAATTTCTGCTCTACGGCGTCAAGGCAAAGATGGAGAACTGTACAGAGTCCTGGGGGCTTTTGCTTGTCAGCGGGCCCAAGGCCTGCGCGACTGTCAGCGCCACCTTCGGTGTTGTGATGAGCGACCTCAAGCCGCTGAGCGCCATCTCAGCTCAGATCTGCAGCCATACCTCGTTCGTCCTCCGCACGGAGGAGACCGGAGAGGAGGATCTGGAAATATTACTGCCTGCTGATGCCCTCAACACAGCCTGGGAACGACTCATGGAGGCAGGTGCAAGATATGGCATCAAAGCCGTTGGTGGAACCGCCCGTGAGGCCCTCCGCATCGAAGCAGGCCTGCCAAAGGCCGGGCCCGACTTGAACGAAGAGATCGTCCCACCGGAAGCGAACCTAGAGGGCAAAGCTTTCAGCCTCAACAAGGGCTGTTACCCAGGCCAGGAGGTCGTCGCGCGGATAGACACCTATGGGAACATCCGCCGGAAGCTGGCGGGATTCCTGTTGAAAGATTCGACGGTCCCGCCCCATGGGGCGAAACTCTTCAGCGGAGACCGGGAAGTCGGCTGGATCAGCAGCGCGACACGCTCGCCGAAACTGAACGCCGTAATTGCCTTCGGTTTCCCGCTACGGGATTTTAGCGAACCGGGCACGGAACTGGCCGTGGAATTCAACAGCCGCAGACATCCGGCGACCGTCCACGCCTTGCCCTTCTATACGAAGGGCTAGTCCCCTTTCGAGCACGCAGTCCACGGTAAGGTCTCGGCACGAGCTCAACGCACTACCTTCTCATCGCATCTCGTTTCATCTAAAATGTCTTGTTGATTATCCGAATTGCATGGAGCCACACAGCCCAGACAACCTTGACAGAAAGTTTCAACAGCCGAGTTAGGAGAACCACATGACACAGCGGTGGTTGATGCTCATAGCGGTGTTCGCACTGGCACCGATGCTCATGGCCATGCGGCCGATGGATGAAGCGCTGCTCAAAGCATCGTTCAAAGGGGATCTTGGCGAGGTGACCACGCTCATCAAGAAGAAGGCTGACGTCAACGCGACAAACAAAGGCGGCTTCACCCCGCTTATTGTCGCAGCAGAAAAGGGACATCAAAGGATCGTGGCGTTGCTGCTGGCTAACGGCGCGGATGTGAAGCAGGCGACGACCAACGGCACAACCCCGCTCATCGCAGCAGCCGAGAAGGGGTATTGGAAAATCGTTCAACTGCTGGTCGTTCATGGGGCGCTGGTAAAACAGACAGCGGCGGATGGCACGACCCCGCTCATTGTCGCGGCTGAGAAGGGACATCGGGAAATTGTGGCTCTGCTGCTGGCCCACGGCGCGGATGTGGCACAAACGAGAACAGACGGCACGACATCACTCTTTATGGCAGCCCGGCAGGGATACCGGAGCATCGTCGCGCTGCTGCTGGCCCACAACGCAGACCCGGAGCAGGCAAGAACGGACGGCGTGACTCCGCTCTTCATCGCAGCCCAAAACGGGCATCGAGAAACCGTCGCCCTGTTGCTGGACAGCGGCGCCGACGTGACCCGGGCGAGAACGGACGGTACAACCCCTCTCATCGTCGCGGCAGAGCAGGGGCATCGCGACATCATCGCACTGTTGCTGGACAGGGGAGTGGATGTGAAACAGGCGACGACAGATACTAGTATGACCGCCTTACATGTTGCTGCATTGCACGGACATCGAGAGACTGTGGTCTTACTGCTCAAACAGGGAGCCGACAAATCAGCCAAGGCAACAACGGGAGACCGACCTGTGGACCTCGCGCGCCAGCACGGCCACAGCACCCTGGTCCCGATCCTGGAGCTGCCGACGCTGAAACCGTAACAAGGATACCGTGCGCGCGTTCTCAATGTCGCGCAACAGACGTCAACTCATACCTGCCAGGCTACGTGGGGAGAGGCACATGAACAAACGGTGGATGCTGCTGATTGCGGTGCTCGGATTCATTCCGATGGTCCTGGCCATGCGGCCGGTGGATGACGCACTGCTCAAAGCGGCGTCCAAAGGGGACCTCGGTCTGGTGCAGACCCTCATCGAGAAGCAGGCCGATGTCAACGCGGCAAACAAGGACGGCGAGACCCCCCTCTATAATGCGGCTGAGAAGGGAGATCAGGGCATCGTGGCGCTGCTCTTGGACAAGGGCGCGGACGTGAAGCAGGAGCGGGCAGACAACGGTGAACCACCACTGTTTATCGCAGCCCAGGAGGGGCATACTGAGATTGTCCGACTGCTGGTGGAGCACGGCGCGGACGTGAAGCAGACGAAGAAGGAGAACGGTGCCACCCCGCTCCTCATCGCATCTGCGAAAGGGCATCGGGATATCGTCGCACTGCTCCTGAACCACGGCGCGGATGTGAAGCCGGCGACGACGAACGGCTGGACCGCCTTGCATGTTGCCGCTGCACAAGGCCATCGAGAGATCGTCGCTTTACTGGTGATACAGGGAGCGAACAAATCGGCGAAGGATGCGAAGGGCCAACGCCCGGTCGATCGTGCCCGGCAGCAGGGCCACACAGAATTGGTACCGTTGCTGGAGCCGTAAGCAGGCGCATGACGTTCTCGGCACCCGTGAAGGGTCGTTCGCCCCTCACCCCTGACACCTTACCAGTCGGCTATTTCTCCGGATTTCTCGCTGCCGAGACCGCGCGCGCGAACGCGAGCAAGCTTGCACGTTCGTCATCATCCAACGCCAGCAAGAGATGCGCCTCCTCGCCGTGCATCAGGCGCAGGCTCAAGAACGGTTCTTCGCGGCGCTTTTCCTTGTTGTCCCACATCGCATCGATCAGCTGAACTTTGTCCAATTGGGCGACTGACAGCACATCATAGCGAAAGTACGAATCGCCGACGACTATGTCGAACAGGACATTGCCGGCCGTGAGCAGCAGGAGATTGAACCGTCCTTGATCCTCGTACCCTTCCGGCAAAAACTTATTGATATGGCACAGCGCGACTTTGCGGTCGCCGAGAGCTGCGCGGATCTTTTCTTTCAACGCCGGGTAATCGATCTGGAGGGGCTTTTCATCAAGCCCCGTCGCCGCCGCAGCGGCATTGTGCGCCTTGTCAAAAATCTCATCCGGCGACATCAAACCTGTCATGTCTGTCATCCTTTCATTCGAACCCTGTTAACTTGCCCGCATTATTCATGAACATTTCTGCTGCAATCGCCGATCCGCTGCTACGACGAGCCTTTGGCCGGCGGGCTCGCCCCCCCCGCCCTCACCCTCCCCCATATTATGGGGGAGGGATGGGAGGGGGCCCGACGAACTGTCATGAACAATGCGGGCGGGCAGCCTGCCGGGCCCTCATAGCCCTGGCTACGCCGATCAATCCAAGTCCGGCCCATGCAAATTCCAAGAAAATGAATCCGACCCGCTGATCTACAATGGCGACAATCCCCAGCAACAGCGATCCCACGATGTTGAACGCCAGGTATCCCGCGTTCAGTTCCCGCCAGATCCCACCCTGAAGCAGGCCATAGGCCGACAACACCATCAAAGCACCCAGCACGGAAATAAGCTGTAGGAGCATCAGACACCTCGTCTGGACACTACGCATGCAGCACGATGGCTGCGTACCCTAACTGGCCACTCATGGGGATTTCAAGTGGACGGTTCCGGTAGGCCGTGACTACCTGGCCGACAGACGATGGGAAAACCGCATGGCGCCAGCATCGTCGAGTACCGTGACGTCGAAGGATGACCTGGTCACTCGAATGAGGCCGAAATTGAAATACCCGCTTTCATTGATCAATGTGGTCGGACGCAACCCTGGATTGGGCGCCGTCAATCGGCCCGGTGCAGCGGATAAAGGACCGACGACAAACTCATGGAAGTCAGGAGTCCCGTCACCGTTCGGATCGTACTCATTGACCTGCACATAGTGAACATCGCCGCCCAGGAACACTACATTCTTCAGATTCCGGTCGAGAATGTGGTCCACAATCACCTGCCGCTCTCGCTCAAAACCAGTGCCATCAGTCCCTCCAGCCCAGCCATCGTTCCCGGGGGCACTCGCGCCTCCTCCCTTCGAAATGGACAGCGGGACACTCGTCACAATCACTTTCCACGTCGCGGTCGTCTCGGTGAGGCCCTTCAGCAGCCATTGAAGCTGCTTCTCTCCCAACATCGTTTTCGCCGGGCCGTCCTGATCGGCATTAGGGCTCCGATACTGCCTCGTATCGAGGATGAACAGCTCTAGATCCGCTCCGGCACGCACCGTTCGATAGAGCCGATTGGGATCTTCAGGCGCCGTGCGGATCGGCCAATACTCGCGCAAAGCCTGACGCCCGATCGGCATCCGGCTTTCAAATGGTCCTGAGAAGTTATTTTGAACTTCATGATCGTCCCAGATGGCGTAGACCGGGATGTCGCCGAGAAGCCGCCGCAAAGCCTCTGCACCCCGTTGATCGCGATGACGCGCGCGGTATTCGGCTAGAGTCGTCGCCCGAAAATCGGCGCCCGGCTCGTTCGGAGGCGACGGACACACATCATCTGCGTAAATCGAATCGCCGAGTAACAAGAAGAAATCGAGATGCTGGGCGCGCATCACATCGAAGATGGGGTACCCGGCAGCACCACGCCGGCAACGACCCTGACCACCCAGATCGCCGCTCCAGGCAAAGGTTAGAGGTGCCTGACTTTTTGCATCGGGGAGTGTCGTAAATTCCCCTTGTGCCGCTATTCGTACTTCGGTCTGTGTGCCTTCATACCCCTTCGGACCGACAAACACGTAAGATCGATACCTTGTGGCAGGCGCAAGCCCCTCAATGGAAATAGTCAGTGTGAAATCTGTTTCCGAGCCAGTCGTCATTAGCGGCGTCCGAGCCACGGGAACGACAGCTGTCGCCAACTTTGACAGGGTATCCCAGGCTGAGACCGGTGCCCACTCCACTTGAACCGCCATCGGTCCATCGGTCCGCAACCAGAGCAGAGCCGACTCGCCCGTCACATCCCCCACTGCAATACCCTGCGGCAGCGGATTCGTTGAGATCGCTGCTGTCTCGGCAAAGGGACTCCCGGGAGGAAGCCCTTCGCGAGACGCTGATACGCAGCCAAAGACAGCCGGCATACAGGCAAGAAGTACAAGCGGAAGGAACTGACGCATCATGTGGAATGGCTTACCGGAACGAGGGCAACTCGTCAAGGTTGGGCTGGTTGAAAATTGAGCCCCCTGTCCCTCATACTGCCCCTACCAAACGGAGTACCCAATGCACGATCTGACCTGTCTCATCAAAGGCTGCAAAGCGAAAGTGTATGCCCCAGCCGGCACCCACAGCATCTGCCGCGAGCACTTCATCAGCTACCTCACCTGGCGTCGGCGCAAAGGCCCCCAGATGTTTCTCACGTATGCCGGGATGACGATGGAAGAACGAGACCCCGTCGTCGCCGAATGGGCCAACACCATCCGCGTCGAAGAAATCCCCACTGCAGCAGCACCAAAAACCTAACGTCCCCTCCAAGCATCACGCAAGGGAATGGTTCCTCCCACCGTATTCCTTGCCACGTCGAAGAAGTCCCTACGGCCGAAAAGCCAAAGACCTGACTCTAAAATGTTTCACACACTTTTCCACCCACACCTCTCTACCCTCTACCAAACTACACTTTTTGGTAACCTGCGTTAGCATACGTGATGAACTTGTTAACGATGTTCCAAGTTAAGGTGAAGACATTGGCTCGTTCTGAATCACTGATTCCCCCACTTCCTCCATGTCTTATCGGATCGGCAAATCCTTTGATAGTCTCGATTTCCTCGCGGCCAACAGCTAGCTCGGAACGCAGCAGTTCCCAGGATGCCTTGTCATCTTTAGCCTTCATTTCCTGAAGAAAGAACTGCCTAAGACTTTCGATCCCTCGGTAACAGAAAAACCCGGTGTCTTTGGGGACGCGAATAGCTTCACGGAGATCGGCAAGGCAACGCTGAAGGTATTGTCCTTTCCTGTCGCCAAAGATACTGACAATGTTCTCAAATTTCACGCCCCCTCTTGCAGCGGAATTTTCGATAGCCGGGACCCCAACTCCAAATACAACA
Source organism: Nitrospirota bacterium (assembly GCA_016219645.1). Lineage (NCBI taxonomy): Bacteria > Pseudomonadati > Nitrospirota > Nitrospirota bacterium. Next base: position 63,462 of record JACRLR010000067.1, on the reverse strand, counting down.
GGTGGATTCTCGACGGAATCAATCATCTGAATAATTTCAAGGTCATACCCACAAGCCAATGTGTATCCCAGCGCATCTAGTGCAACACGAATCACATCCTCAACAGTGTTCTTGAGTGTGTAAATGTTCTGTACCGGTCTACCACCGGCAAAAGTTGCCGTCACCTGAGATAGAGAAATGGAGTAGCGAACGACTCCGTCGACATCGCCATCCAGAGACTTTACCTGCGCGCGCAACTCCGTAATTGAGACATTGCATCGTTCCGGGTAAACCTTCCCGAAAAATGTGTATTGAACTGTACTCATCATTTTAGAAGTCACCAGACAATTTTAATTGGCCAAGCTGGTCGCTTAGACTGAGCCATTGATCAAGCCCTTCTCTCTTACAACAACATCAAGCGGGTAAGCTCGCGGTCTTCTCCTGCGCCCGTCGATTGAGGGCCTTCATGGAGCGCACGACCCAGAACTTCCTTTCTCCCTATTCCCCCCGGTATAAACAATGGGGGAGGGAGCTGGTTGGTCTCCGATTGCGCGCGTCCAACGAGGGCCTTCTCAGGCCGCGCGTTGCGCGAGCAGGGAGACCACCAGCTCCCTACCCCATCACCGCCGAACCATGATGATGAATCAACAACCACTCATCTCCGATCCGCTCGAAGAGATTCGTGGCTAACACTTGCGCCTGCTGCGGTTCGTCGGACTGTTGGCTCGTGATGTGCTCCACACAGACAACCCAGGCCAAATCGCCGGCCACCTGCACCGTCACGTCGGTCAGTTCGAATGTCATGGAAAAGGTATTGTTGAATATCAACACCCAGGAGTCGCGTACGGATGGCCAGCCAGACCGCAACGACCAGCCGGGATGGATGCAGGTCACATAATCTTGATGCGCCCAAATCGTATCCATCTCGCTGATGTCGAGATTGCCAAACGCGGCATAGAACGCGTGGTTTGCTTTGTTCACTTCCTCGATGCGTTGTTCCAACATGCGCGGCTCCTTACCCGGGAAAAGCGCTGTATCATACTGCAATCAAAGAGACGAGGGCGAGAGGGAGAATGGGAAAGGGAATAGTCAGGTCATCCTTCTTGCTCGCTGCCCGCTCACGATAAAACTGTGCTCGGTCAATGCGCGCAGGGAAGGATAACCTGACTATTCCCTTTTAGGGTAGGAAAAGAAGAACGGATCCTAATCTTGCAGGCTGCTCAAAAAGGCCAACCTTCTCACCCGCCCAACCCTGGCGCGCCGAGACGCGACTTTCCCAAGCAAGGCCGCAGCATTTTAGTACTCGCTCTCAAAAGGGTAGCCTGGTTGATCCTCGATTGCGTGCGTCGAACGAGCACCTTCCGAGCGTGCGCGTTCCGCGAGCAGGAGGACGACCAGGCTACCCTTTCCTTTCTTTTTCAGCAGCCTCCTATTTGGTGAGGCGGGATGTTTGCCAGTCCACGACCCAGACTCCGGCCAGAATCAGGACAATGCCCAGGATTTCGTTCATGCCCACTGATTCGTTCAACAGCGCCGCAGACAGAGCGATGGCGGCCACAGGAGTCAGATTGCCAAGAACCGAAGCGCGTGAAGGCCCAATACCCTTCACGCCATACAGCCAGGCCTGTTGCGCGATAGCCGTGGCGAAGAGAACCAAATACCCCAGCGCCATCCAATCCACCGGTGTCACAGACTCAAGTCCTGCATCCAGCATCTTGCGATCTGTCCACAAGAGGGGAATTTGAAGGACGGTGGCGACGAGCAAGGTCGTCCAATTGACGGTGAGGGCCGAGTGGCGCTCCATGAGTTGTCGACCGCCGATACTGTAGAGTGCCCAGCTCACGACGCCAAGAAAGACCAGCAAACTGCCGAGCAGCGGCTGATCGCCCGCGGCCTGGAACCCCGCGACAGAGACCAGCCCAACCCCTGCGAAGGACAGGAGACTGCCCGCCCACACAGCGCGCAGCGGAACGTCGCGAATCAACACGGCCGAGAGCAGCGAGGTCACCACAGGGCTCGACCCGATGATCACCCCTCCTACGGCTCCACTCACGTACTCGAGCCCCATGAGAATGAACAGATGGTTGCCCAACACGCCGAGCCCCAGCAGTCCCAGCATCCGTACATCCGTCTTGGTCAGCTTGGCCAAGGTGCCTTCTTGCCACCACCATGTGGTCAGAAGAATCGCCAGGCCGCCGATGTCTCTCAGTACTGAGGCTTCAACCGCTGAAAATCCGCTGAGAGCCAGCTTCTGGGCCACGATCGACCCGCCCCACAGCACAGCGGCAGCGATGATCGCACCATAGGCCAGACGACTCGACGGAGGTGTCATAGGTGATGGACACAGTCCTTGTTGACGGGCGTCACGCGATGCACATTCATGATGGTAGCCTGATCGCCAAAATCCCATCCCTGACTGTCACTCACACAGCTGTGATCAGCGGATCAGCTGATATCACCAGGCCCGATGATCACCTGAGACAAGGCCATCCGCTGTTGCGTTGCTTTTTGTAAAGCTCGACGAGATCTGATACAGGCTTGGAGTGGGCCTGGGCATAGGCCTCGATCTCTGCAGACACAAGTCTATTCATCACGTTGAGGCGAAGTGGTTTGAAAACGAATGACTCATTACGTACAATGCACGAGCAGCTGCGGATCAGCGCAATCATAGCATGACGGTTCCCGGAGGAGACACCCTACTGTGAAGACCCTGAAGACGCTGGAGGCCTTGACGATCCCGCTCTTGGAAATCCAGCGCATTAACAGCGCCGCCGCGGTTCTTTCCTGGGATCAAGAAACCTACATGCCGGCCGGCGGGGGCGAGGCTCGCGCCGAACAGATTTCGACGCTCCAAGGCATCGCGCATCAGAAACTCATTTCACCGGACATTGAAAAACTGCTTGCGAATTGGGTCGATTCGGAGACTGGTCAGATTCGTGACAGCCCAGGAGATGCCTGGGACGAGCCCGCTCGATCGTTGCTCCGAGAAGTCTGGCGTGATTTTAGCCGTGCAAAGAAGCTGCCCTCCGACTTTGTCGTAAGGCTCAGCAGAGAATCTTCGTTGGCGCAACAGGTCTGGGCCGAGGCAAAAGACAATCATGCCTTCTCACAATTTCTCCCGAATCTCCGCACAGTCCTTTCGCTCAAGCAACAGGAAGCCGAGTACCTCGGCTTCCGGGACTCTCCGTACAATGCGTTGCTCGATGTGTACGAGCCTGGGTCCACCATCGCGACATTGCGCCCACTGTTTGCGCAGATTAAGGGGCGTCTCGTGCCACTGCTGAAGAAAATCCAGCAGAGTCCCGTGCAGATCGACGACACGATGTTATTTCACACCTTCGACCAGGCACGCCAACTGGAATTCGGCCGATTGGTGTTGATCGCGATGGGCTATGACTTCGAGCGGGGACGTCTTGACCTGTCGGTGCATCCTTTCACGACATCATTCCATCCGACTGACGTTCGTGTCACGACACGCGTCCACGAGCATGACCTTCAATCCTGCCTGTTCAGTTGCATCCATGAAGGCGGCCATGGGCTGTATGACCAGGGTCTCGACCCCCGTTACTTCGGCACCCCGCTGGGCGATTCGGTGTCCCTCGGCTTTCATGAGAGCCAATCTCGCATGTGGGAGAACTGCGTGGGCCGGTCTCGTGCTTTCTGGCGCTTCTTCTACCCCATGCTGCAAGCTACCTTTCACCATCAACTGCGCGGCCTCGATGCAGAACAATTCTACGCGGCCATCAATCGCGTGAAGTCTTCTCTGATTCGGGTCGAGGCCGATGAACTCACCTACAATCTCCACATCATGCTGCGGTTCGAAATCGAGCAGGACCTCATCGAGGGGCGGACACGCCCGGAAGACCTTCCGGGAATCTGGAACCGGAAGATGGAAGAATACTTATGCATCGTCCCCTCCAATGATGCGGAAGGTGTGCTCCAAGACGTACACTGGTCATTGGGCGCCTTCGGCTATTTCCCGACGTACACGCTCGGAAATCTCTACTCCGTTCAATTCTATGAACAGGCCAAACTAGAAATCCCGCACCTGGAGGATGAAATTGCGGCAGGACAACTGATGGTGCTGCAACGCTGGCTCGGGCAAAAGATTCATCGTTGGGGGAAAATGTTCACCCCTGATCACCTCGCCCGTCGAGTCACGGGAAAGAGCCTCGACCCTGAACCATTCTTGACGTATGTTGAGAAAAAATACGGCGAGCTGTATCAGCTCTAGGGGGAGTTATTCTGAGTTCTGAGTAACGAATCGAGAGTCGTGACTACACCTCAGAATTCACAACTCAAAACTCAGGACTCTCAGGCCAGCGGCCTGAGTCAGTATCCCATCGCCTGATTCAGCCTCACCAAGCTTGCAGCGGGTAATGTGAACTCCGCCTGCACCTCGATGCGAGCCGGCACTAAGAGCGTCGTGTGAAAGACAATGTCGCGAATCGGGATCTTGAACTCCGGTTGCTGAGGGGTGCTCAATTCGACTGATTCGACCGACTGAGTGATCGCCCCGCTGTCCTGTGGGCCGTAGGTCGTCACCACAGCTTTCAGAATCTCTGCAATCTTCTCGTTCGTCTCAACTCCTTCAATACCTTTCTCCAGCAAGGGGATAATTTCTTCCTGGGCTTGGTCCGACAGCGTGAAGTTTTCCACCCGTTCTTTCCGACGCAACGACATCAGGTCGTTATCGAGGTCCTTACTGAAGGCTCCATAGGCAAACCGAAAGAACTCAAAATGGAAGCCCTTGAAACCCTTGCCGAACATCTGCAGCTCGCACAGAAAACACAGTTGCTGTAGTTTCACGTCGCTGAGCAGCCCAAAGGGTTCAGCACGGTGCAGCACATAGAGCAGGAGAGCCCGATCGACCGTAATCTGGTTGGGTTGCCGCATCCTGATAGTCGCCCGTCCGTCCGATTTTGCAGGCTGCACTATAGACAGCGTCGGAGATTTCCGTCAATTCATCCACCTTCTGTCAATGACGCACAGAACCCCCTTGACCAGATAGGCAGTTTCGTCTTTAATGAGGCCCTATCGGAGGCCCGTGATGGGGAAGCATGTGAAAGAAATGGCGGCTCTGAAGGAGCATCTGGGTAAGCATCAACTCAAGCTCACACGCCAGCGTGAGCTGATTCTCAGTGCCTTCCTCCGGCAAGAACACATTACCGCAGAGGCTATGTATCACCAACTGGCCAAGGCTGATCCTCATCTTGGGCTGGCGACAATCTATCGGACACTCAATCTGTTCTGCGATGCCGGCCTCGCTCAAGCCAGACACTTCGGCTCTCAGACGAAGTATGACAATGTCTCGCACAAGGGCCACCACGACCACCTCATCTGCACCGGCTGCGAGAAGATCGTGGAATTTGAGAATGAGGAGATCGAGCGGCTCCAAGAGGAAGTCGCTACCAGGAATGGATTTACCATCAAGAACCACCGCCTTGAGCTCTACGGACTCTGCTCATCCTGCCGTCATTGACGCACCACCTTTTTTTTAGTATAATTTTGAGACAGTTTATCAATTTCAATTCCATAAGGACCACCCATGTTATTTGTATGCTCTCTCCCCACCCTGCGCCGAACAGTCCTCTCAAGTCTCTTTCTGCTCTTCATTGTGGGGGCCTTCGTACCCTCTGCCCCAGCCGCCGATAGCCTCACAATCTACTCCGGCCGTTCGGAACGCCTCATTAAGCCAGTCCTCGATGCCTTTACGGCGACTACCGGGATTCAGATCCAGCTGTTGTCCTCCGGCACGACGGAATTGCTGAATCGGCTGAAGGCTGAAGGCGATCGCACATCGGCGGATCTCTTCATTACCAATGACGCCGGCAGCTTGGAACTGGCCCGAACAGCCGGTCTCCTCCGCCCCTTGAATATGCGGGAAATCGACCGAGCCATTCCGTCGCAATTTCGCGCGCCGGATAATGCCTGGGTAGGGCTCTCCGGACGATTCTGGATTGTGGTCTACAACCGCACGATGGTGCAGCCGGACCAAGTGAGTTCTCTCCTGGACCTTGCCGATCCAAAATGGAAGGATAAGATTGCGATTCCGAACTCTGGCAGTGAGTATTTACAAGCCGGCGTGTCGGTCATCCGTGCAACCTATGGCGATGAAAAAACAAGGCAATTCCTCCAAGGCATCAAGGCCAATGCGGACAACCAGGTCTACCAGAAAAGCTCTCAAATTGTGGATGCAGTCGCCAAGGGGCAGGTTGCGCTGGGTATTGTGAATCACTACTACATCTATCGGCACCTGGCCACCCAGCCTGACGCACCGATCGCGGCATTGATGCCGGACCAGCAAGAGGGTGGCATGGGGGCGATCATGAACATCGCAGGCGTCGGTATCGTCAAGTCGACCAAGCATCTCGACAGCGCCAAACTGCTCGTGGAGTTCTTAGTCGCTCAAGCAGGGCAGAAGCTATTTGCGGAACTCGACAAGGAATATCCTCTCCACCAGGACGTGAAAGCGGACCCGGCTCTCATGGATCGGAAGAGTTTCCGCGCGGCACTGGTCCCTCTCACCAAACTGGCCGAACTGCGCGAGCCGACTCTCACCCTGATCGAACAAGTGGGTCTCCGGTAACTCGAAGGGACTCACCGTGGTCACGACTCGCCACCAATTTGCGTCGCCGCTACAACTCCTCGCGCTCGCCAGCGCGGGAATCATCCTGCTCCCGCTCGGCTATGTTACCGCACAAGCCCTCTCAGCCGACCCGGTCGTCTGGCAGCGCTTGTGGACGACCCGCATTCCAGAGCTCTTATTCAATACCGTCTCGCTGGCTGCCAGCGTGGCAGTCGTCACGCTGATCCTGGGCGTCTCAACCGCCTGGTTGATCACGCGTGTAGAGATTCCCGGTCGTCGGCTATGGGAAGGCGCCTTGGTGCTTCCATTGGCGATGCCGACATACGTATTGGCCTATGTCTACTCTTACCTCTTGGGATTCGGTGGGCCTGTCGAGCATCTCTGGCAGCTGGCAGCCGGTCCACAAGCGAGAATCTTTTCTCCCCACAGTTTTTGGGGCGCCACGCTCGTCATGGCGTTGGATACGTTTCCCTTCGTCTATCTCCTCAGCCGTAGTGCCCTCCTCAGTATGAACGTATCGTTCGAGGAAGTGGCACGAGCCAGCGGCGTCTCACGTCTCGCGACCCTCTGGCGCGTGACATTGCCGCTGATGCGCCCCTCGATCGCCGCCGGCCTTGCGCTGGTCATCTTGTACGTCGTCTCGGACTTCGGTGCTGTGTCATTGCTTCGCTACCAGACGCTCACCTATGCCGTGTTTCAACAGATGACCGGACGGTCCGACAATACCGCGGCGAGCATCTTGAGCCTTCTGCTGGTCGTGATCGCGCTGATTTTCCTGATCACTGAACGGTGGTTCCGCCAACGGAGCCGGTTCTATCAGACCACCGGCCGCTATCGAGCTCCGGAACGGCATCGCTATGGCCGGCTCGGTACCTTTGCAGTCATCAGCTATCTAGGGTTGATCGTTGGCGCGGCCTTCGCACTCCCAACCACACTCTTGATTCAATGGAGCCTGTCGCCCGAGGCGTTAGCGACCATCGACAACCGGTTTTTTGGATTCGTCTGGAACAGCGCCATCCTGGCCGCCGGTGCTTCCACTGGCGGTGTCTTGATCGGTTTGCCGCTTGCCTATCTCGCCTGTCGGAGGCCGACCCTCCTGAACCTGAGCTGCCTACAAGCAGCCTATGCCGGCTATGTGCTTCCCGGACCTGTGGCGGCACTGGCTGTTCTCATTCTCTTCACCACAATAGCTCCGGTGTTCTATGGCTCGGCGCTGATCCTCATCGTGGCCTACGTGATCCACTTTCTCCCCGCCGGACTCCAGTCACTGGAGCCGGCACTCCAGCAACTGTCGCCGAATCTGGAAGAGGTATCGCGCACCCTTGGCCTCGGAATGCGTGACACCTGGCGACGGGTGACGCTACCACTCGTTCGGAATGGATTTGTCGTGGCCTGGGTCCTGATGTTTCTCCAGACCATGAAGGAATTACCAGCGACCCTCCTGTTGCGGCCGGTGGGATTCGACACCCTGGCCATTCGTGTCTGGATGGAAGCGAGCGAGGAGTATTTTCAACTCGCTGCTCCTTCGGCACTTCTCATTGTCTTGCTGAGCCTCCCGGCGCTGGCCTTGCTGGTCTCGAAAGATTGGCGCGCCGCTTAATAGAAGGAATGTTGATCCAGTGACCCAGGACCGTTCAACCGCACCAGCGCATTCGATGGAGACCACATTTGAGGGGAACCTCTTTACACCCGCCTCCTCAGTTTTAGAGCTGCGTGCTGTATCCTGCGCTTACGAGCCGGGACACCCCGCGGTCCAGGGAATTTCCTTCTCGGCACGAGAAGGGGAGATTCTCTGCCTGCTTGGTCCTTCGGGATGTGGGAAGACGACGATTCTGCGGGCGATCGCCGGGTTCGAACCAGTTCGCTCAGGCCAACTGTTCTTATCGGGCCAACTTGTGTCGTCTCCGGACGTGACAGTGCCCACGGAGAACCGGCGCGTCGGGATGGTCTTTCAGGAATATGCGCTGTTTCCTCACCTGCGCGTGCAGGACAACATCGCCTTTGGACTCCGCCACCTTGTTCGAAGTGAACGCGCCGCCCGGGTCCAGGAAATGTTGCGCCTTACAGGATTGGAAGGATTCGAGCGGCGGTATCCGCACGAATTATCAGGCGGCCAGCAACAGCGAGTCGCGCTGGCTCGCGCCCTTGTCCAGCATCCCGTCGTGCTGTTGCTCGATGAGCCATTCAGTAATTTGGACCCTGACATGGCTGGTCGCATGCGCCAAGAACTGCACGATCTGTTACGCCGAACGAAAACAACGACGGTGCTCGTGACTCACGACCACGACGAAGCGTTTGCCATGGCCGATCGAATTGCAGTCCTCAACCAAGGCCGTTTAGAGCAGTTCGACACACCGGAGATGACCTATCACATGCCGGCCACACCATTCGTAGCCGACTTTGTCGGTCAGGCAGACTTCGTTCCTGGAACCGTCTCCCAGGGTATGGTCCGCACCGAACTGGGAGAGTTTCCCGACACGATCGAGTGCAAAGACGGCACTGCCGTGGTCGTCATGATTCGGCCTGACGATATTCACCTCGTCCCCACGAAAGGTGCCCGGGCACGAGTCCTCTCTCGCCAATTCCGTGGCTCGGAGAATCTGTACACAGTCAGTCTCCCCTCCGGCCAAATCGTCCATAGCAGCCAAGGCTCCACGAGCATCTATCAGGCCGGCACGCCGGTAGAAGTTCGTGTCCTGGCAACCCATACCGTGCTCTTTCGTCGAGAGGATTCCACCGGATAGGCGTTCTCGCAGGTTTGACAAGCATTGACAGGCTTTTTCACGATCTGGCATTGATAGACCCTCATCACGGTCTCCTGCCACACTGATCCGTGAATCACGAAGAGGACTCGAGGCCTCCCCCATGAACGCGTTACAAGACGTGGTCGATTACGGAATCATCGGGCTTCTGCTGGCACTCAGTATCTGGACAATGGCCATTGCGGTGGAGCGGTGGCTTTTTTACCGCCGTGTCGATCTCGCCCAATACCCCGACAGCCTGGGATTGGAAATGGTTCTGACCAGACGCCTGGTTATCATTGGCACAGTGGCCGCGAATGCTCCCTATATTGGCTTATTGGGCACCGTGCTTGGTATTATGCTAACATTCCACACGATGGGCACCTCCGGCACCATGGCTGTCAATGCCATCATGATTGGGCTCAGCCTCGCGCTGAAAGCCACGGCGGTCGGACTGCTCGTCGCAATTCCCTGCGTCGTCATGAACAATGTGCTCAGACGGAAAGTGACCGAGATTCTGGCCCTACACAAGGAACACCTTGCAACGCGACATTGATCAGATCAACGTCATCCCGCTCGTGGACGTTATGCTGGTATTGTTGGTCATCGTCCTGACCACCGCGACTTTCATCAGCAGCGGACAGATCCCGGTCAATCTGGCGAAAGCAAAAGAAGTCGGGACTCGCACCGATGCGCCCATCATCATCACCCTGACTGCCGACGGCACGCTTTTTCTCAACGACCGTACAGTTCCCGAAGGGGGCCTCAAGAGTGTGCTGACAGTGGAACCTCGAGAATCGGCGGTCATCGTGCGGGCGGATAAAGTCACCTTGCTCGAACGATTCGTGTCGGTGGTCGACGAAGTGCGGGGGTTGGGATTTCAACAAGTCAGCCTGGAGGTCATTCGACTGTGATTGCTGCCGGGTCACATCGCTCCGGAGACCAGAAGGAAGCGCATGCCCAGGGATGGATTATCTCAGTCCTCTTGCACGGCACCGTGGCGTTCACAGCACTCTTGTTTGTGAAGCAAGTCCAACTCGCACCGCAGAACGAAGCCTTCAAATGGGACGTTGCCATGACGTCACCGACACAGTCTGTTCAACCGACGGCATCATCCCGAGACCAAACGCCAGCCCGATCGGCTCAATCGACAACCTCGGTTTCCTCTCTCCACGCACAGCAGTCTGCGTCAGCCCAGACCCTTCCGTCGCCCCAGCCGCTTACCCAACAGACGACTCCCTCGATCATTGAGCGACCAGCCTCACCGGTGATGACCGAGTCGAATCCACCGCAACCAATGATTCCTTTACAATCGACTGCTCACACGACACAGCCAGCTGAGCCAGTCAGACAGGAAATTCGGGAACCGATGGTCACCGGTGCCTCATCAATTGTGAATCCAGCCAAAGAATCGACGAGAGTCTCTGAGGAATCTTCTGCCCAGGCAACATCGTTAAGCACGCCATCAGCAATCCTCGAGCCAATCGAACCATCTGTCCAGGTCCCGGCACCAGTGCAGATGGCGGCAGTCTCCCCTCTACCCTCGAATGCTCAGGCCAAGCGCGACTACGGGTGGCTCTCTGAAATGATTCTACGTCGTGTGGAAGAGCTGAAACGCTACCCCGCCTCAGCCAGGATGGATCGAGCAGAGGGAAAGGTCGTGGTGAAAGCCGTGATCAACGAAGATGGAAGTCTTGGAGAGGTGGAAGTCTTCCAAAGCTCTGGACACCTCGGTCTCGACAAGGCTGCACTGGAAACCCTACGGCAAGCAGCTCCATTCCAGTTATCTCGCCCATTGGGGAAGCCAGACATGACGATCAAAATCCCGATGAGTTATCGACTGGACCGGTAGACTGAGGTGCCGACTAGTCACATCCTGCTATGGCATGCGAATCCGCTGCTGCAATCCGGAGGATACCAACAAACGACCATCGGCATCGACGATAATAGCCTCCACATCCGGCAAAGTTTCGACCAGCCTCATTCCCAATTCAGCCCCCATGACAAATATCCCAGTGTCCAAGCCATCTGCCCAGACCCCTTCACGGGCAATCACTGTGACACTCTGGCAGCCGCGCGCCGGTTGAAGCGTGCGGGGGTCGAGAATATGATGATACCGGACCCCATCCCGTTCAAAGAACCGCTCATAATCCCCCGCGGTGGATATCGCTTCGTCCTGCAAATCAATCCAGACTAGCACCGATCCATCTTGTCGTGGATGTTGAATGCCGATGGGGAACTGCTTCCCATCAGGTAATCGACCGAACGTTTTAATGTCTCCTGACAGGGCCACAACACCGGCAACAGCACCCGCCTTCCGTAACGCCTCGGCGGCTTGATCTGCTGCGTAGCCCTTACCAATTCCCCCCACATCGATCCGCATCCTTGTTTTTTCTAGAAAGATCGTCTTGGCGCGCACGTCAGCATGAACCGCTTGCAGATTTACCAATGGACGGAGTTCATCCAATTCCGACTCTGTCGGTATTCGTTGGCTTTCAATCACGTTCCACGCGTCCACCGCCGGACCGATAGCGATATTGAATCCGCCGTTGGTCATCTCCGCAACTTGAAGCGCGTTTTGGACAACCGCCAGTGTTTCTGAACTCACAGAGACTGGCATGACTCCCGCCGAGGCATTCACGCGAGATAGTTCGCTCGTAGGGATCCATGTACTCAGAAGCCCTTCCAGACGATGGATTTCGGCAAATCCGGCGGTGGTCGCAGCTTGGGCAACCGTTTCATTCTTTGCAACCGCAGTGATCGTGACCAGCGTACCCATGTGCATCTGCGCCCGTTTCACGACAACAGGCTCGGATCGCGTGACAAGGCTTCCACACCCGACGAGTAGCGCCACTAGCCCTGCGAGAATGTTGACTGCTATGTGTGAGCGTATGCGTGACATGAATAGCGCTTACCACCAGTGGCGACGGAAATATCTTGGATAGTTTGGATAGGGCATCACTTCGAATAAGCGGGCCTGCTCGTGCGATGGCTCCGGTATCAGCACCACCACAGGCTTGGCGTCAAAGGTGGGATATGAATCCTTAACGAACTGTTGGGCTCGCAGATGATCTTGTTCGTCATGGATGATGGAGATCATCACTTGGCGTCCGTATTTCGGAGAGTCCACTCCAAAATGCCACGTACCGAGGAAGGTCACTACGTCAGGCTCGAGCACAAAGCTTCCCGTGAGCTGCGCCATGGTCAAGAATGGACCTTCACTGACTTGTACACGATTAATTGCATAGCGTCCGGGAGGGAGGGAAAGCGAAAAATACCCGTCTGCAGATTTCACATATATCTTAAATCGTTCCTGGTTCTCTGTATTGATCAGCTCAAAGGAACGGAGTTCAGGTGGATACACTCGTTGCGAGTGCCCGGTGATGGTCGTGGCGACCCGCCCCACTACCAAAGCCCCCGATACATCAGCCTCTGCCACTGTTACAGGAAGTTCTGTGGCACAGCCTGAGAGATTCAAGCTCAATGCACAGAGAGATTGCCACCACCACTGCTGTCTCAACAGCTTCTGAAGCATGCACAGATAGTATAGGCCTCCTGCGATGCCAATACATCCTGCATCCTGGCGAACACGTTCACCGCTTGACTTCGAATCCAAAAATAGGATATTAATAATCGTTCTCAATTTCACTTGGATGAGGCGGCCCCAATAATGGCTAGTGCGATATCTCCGGTCGACCACTCTGCAGACTGCAGTGAGACTCGCTGCGAGTGCGGTCAACTGATCGCTAAGGTGCATGGACAGGGGCTGGAACTTAAGTGCAAACGCTGCAAACGTATCGTTGTCATCCCTTTCTCTTCTATCAAAGGATGGAGCAGGGTCGCATCATGATGCGCTCTTCAACGAAAGGAGGCTTCGCACCAATCCACCAAAATACGATCTATCGTTGTCAACAATAACGACCAGAGACCATCGAGTCCCGAGTCAGACCTATCACAATATGGTATCCATGGAGGTTTGCAATGAGGATCAGGTCAATCCTCGGGGCTCTCGTGATTACAGCTTTGCCGTTTACTCCGGTTTGGGCTGAGAACATGACCCCAGAGGACATTCAAAAATTAGTCGACGAAGCCGTCAACAAGCGGATGCAGGAGCATGAGCGGCGGCAAGGCGCTATGGAGAGGAAGGAGGGTGAGCCTCCTCCTGCTGGAGCCCAGTATCCAATTTCGACAGGTCCCATACCCGACATTCGTGTCGAACGAAAGGGCGAGGAAAAGGTCCCCCTGAGCTTCAGTTCGACAGGGTCAGGTAAGTTAGTGTACGCCAAACCGTTCATAAGTGCCCCCAGAGCCATAATTGGTGGGTATGCAGACTTTAAGTTCGGTTCCCTGACAGGACCCACGCTTGACAACCTCAGCAGGAATTCCTTCAACCAAGAACGGATGGTTCCCTTTCTCTATGCCGACATTACCGATCGTGTGAAGTTCGCAACAGAAATTGAGTTTGAGCGCGGGGGGAACAATTCTCCCGGGGCGAATGGGACCAATGCAGGCTCGTCGAACCTTGAATTCGCCCAACTCGACTATCTCATCAATGAAGCTATCAACATCCGTGGCGGGATGGTCTTGATGCCGGTCGGCAAGTTCAACCTCTTGCACGATTCGCCGCTGAACGACCTGCCAGATAGGCCTATGGTCAGTCGCCTGATCATTCCCAGCACCTGGTTCGAGACGGGAGCCGGTATCTACGGCTCCCTGTATCCGAGTTCGCTTTCAAAATTGGACTACGAAGTCTACGTGGTCAACGGAATGGGTTGTAACGCACGAGGAGGCGCCATCACGGACACGAACGGAATGCGCAACTGTCGCGGCAGCGTCTCGCGTGATCTGAACGACAATAAAGCTGTCGTCGGACGTCTGGCATTTAGCCCTTTCCTCGGCATTGAGGTCGCCGGATCGTCGTTCTACGGCCAGTACAACAACAAAAATGCCGCGGGCGTCAACAATCAAAGCGACTACATTGGAATCTATGCCCTCGACTGGACACTCCAACGCGGCCCATGGGAAGTCATCGGTGAAGCAGCCTGGTCCCGCATCGAAGGGAACCAGGGAACAACCTTAACCACTCAAGGACCTTCCGGAATGTTCGGCTACTACGTCCAAGGCAACTATCATTTCATGCCGGAGTTTCTGAGGAGGCTTGCGCCGACGCATTTTACGGAAGCTTCGACATTCACCGCCACTGTCCGATGGGAGACGGTGGATACAGACACAAGTGATAACTCAAGACTTGCTAACGGCCAGCCCAGCAACCAACGGGAACTTGAACGGTTGACGATTGGCCTCAACTTCCGACCGATTGAGGACACGGTATTCAAATTCAGCTACATGTTCAACACCCAGGAAAACACGAGCGTTACCAACTTTGTGAACAATCCGAGCAACAATCAAACGACGCGTATAGACGGCAACGGTTTCTTATTTATGGCAGCAACATACTTCTAGGTCTGTTCCTGTTTCAGGCTTGCGTCGCTTCAACGCGACGCAAGCCTCTGGAGCCTGTATGTGGTACCACGGTTCTCATAGTGTCATCCTACTCGTCTCATGCGCCATCCTGAGTAGTTGCGCCTCCCTCAGTGGCGTTCAAGAGCGTTACGCCGTATGCACATACGACCATGTCTGGGACGCGGCCTTAGACGCAGTGAAGGATCGCTCTGTCACCGTCAAGGACAAGCATCGAGGACTCATTGAGACTGCCTGGGTGGAAATCCCGATGCCCGGACGGAGTTTCGGCGTCCTTCGACGGGACGTGCCTGACAGCAAAGATCGGTCCCGACTGTTTCTCACCGTCAAACGTGTAGATGTCGAACCTGCAACTGAAGAGGTCATTCGGGTCACCTATGCCGAGGAGCGACAGAGCTGGGTCTTTCGAGGAGGCTCGCGTCTTTTTGGTTGGGCTGAGACAGATCCTTCCGAGGAGGTTCGGCATGATGTACAGAATCGTCTGAATGCCAAAATGAAAGAACACGGATGTTCACTCACATAAGGCCGATCCACATCACAACCATCTGCGCGGTCCTCATGTTCTCCGCCACCGATGCATTTTCGGCGGAACGGATCTGGGACAACGATCTGCACCGATATCTCAGCGAGGAGGAAATAAACCACGCCGATGTCTATATGACGGAGGATGATGCTTTAAAACTTACGTTCCCGAAGTCCGGCCGAATTCGGAAAGACCTCATCCGGCTGACGGCCGAGAGAAAGACTCAGATAGAAGAACGGATCGGTTGGAAGTTTCCCGAGGAAGTGTTCGAGTTCTACATCGGCGAGACCGGCGCTCAGATTGACGGGTACGCCTTGATTCAAAATACCATCGGCAAACATAAACATATGACGTATCTGGTCGGAGTCGATACCGCAGGAGCTTGTACAAATGTGGAATTATTGGTGTTTCGTGAGGCCAAAGGCAGCGAAGTTCGAACCAAACGATTCAATGTGCAATACGAAGGCAAGACCGTTCAGGATCCTGTTCGCATCAACAAAGACATCATCAACATTACTGGCGCCACCATGTCCGTTCGCTCAATCAGCGCCGGTGTCAAGCGCGCCCTCGTCCTAGTCGATGAATTCTATCTCAAGCCGGCAGGACTCGGCAGCGACACAGTAGCAGCGAGGAAATCGGAGAAGGGGATTTTTGGCTCCATCTTTGGAAACTAATCAGGAGCGACGACCTTCTCAATCATGCGCAACTTCAACACCCGCTTCCGCCTCCGTGATTCAGATCGACACATCCGGCTGGTTTACACCTTCTTTCTCCTCTTGATGTTGGCCGGTTTTGCCTTTTCATTTTTCTGGGCCCACAGCATGACAGGGCTCTCGCCGCAAGGGATTGCCAATCATTACCGGGGATCGGATGCCACATTTGGCGAGCCGATGTCGTTCAGGGAACTGGCAGAAATCACTCATTTCCATCTCTTTACGATGCCGGTTGTATTTATGATTCTGGTGCATGTGCTTTATCTCACCAATGCCGGCAACCGGTTGAAATTTATCACGACCTGGATCTCGTTCGGTGGCGTCATGCTGGACCTCCTGTCTCCTTGGCTCATCAGCTATATCTCACCCATTTTTGTACTCACGATGTTGACAGGCGATACCCTCATGACGGTGGGTTTCCTCATCATGATGACGATCCCTCTCTACGAGATGTGGATCCTGAAACAACCTCTGATGGCAGGAAAACACGGGGCAGAAGAATGACCTGACGTGCCATGACGCTCGGCATAGATTACGGCCAGAGGTCTTTCACCCAGAGCCCAAGATCACGATGTGGTCTTGGGCTCTGGGTTTTCTTGGAGGAGTAACGATGCAACCTTACATCTCTGAGCAGATTCACCCGGCGATCATCACGACGCAGGCGATGCTCCGAAAGATCGATCGTCTTCGACTCCCTCTGGCATCACGCCGTGACGTCGAAAGCATCCTCGTCCGGCAAGTCAGCAAAGAAATCGATCGCGCACTCCCCTGGCAGAGAGGCCATGGCCGGAGAACTGCTACGATCTCGTTACTGATTGGACAAGTACTCGATCTGACTTCATGCGAGTTGCACGATCTGAAACTTGCCGCCTTTCTCCACGATATTGGGATCTTGATGCTTCCCGCCCACCTCTCAGCGGGCAAATATCTGCTTGAATCTGAAGACTACGTCGCCCTTCAGAATCATTCGCGGCTTGGCGCGACATTGCTTGACCCATTTATCTTCATAAAAGAGGCCTCCATCCTCATCGCACACCACCACGAACGGTGGGATGGATCTGGGTATCCTTACGGCATCAGGGGGAAGTTCATCCCGCTCGGAGCGAGAATCCTATCCGTCGCTGACGCCTTTGACGCCATCAAGGTTCCTCGTGTCTACGATTACGTCTTGCGCAATGCCATTGCTCTGAGGATGCTTTTCATCTCATCAGGAACCCATTTCGACCCCTCCGTTGTAGAAGCGCTTGCGCAGGCCTTGGCGAGTCATGCAGCGGACGAAGCCCTGCGTGACAATAGCCAATGACCATCCGGACACCGGCACATCGGCATCGAAGTGGGAGTCTGCCTACCACTTCACCAGCGAAAGGGCTCACTCATTTTACCGAGCTCCCCGCTACCATATTGGCGGTGTGCCGAAAATCCGTTCACTGATCCGCAGGCCAGACCAAAGGACTTCGAGGGATAAGGGGGAAACCTGATGAGAAGGCTGGCGGGCAAAGAGAGACAGCCGTTGCGGGAGCTTCCGCCGCAGTCTCCTCAATCACCAGTGCCATAGCAGATGGCTGAAGTTTCCGGTCAAGGAGTGAGCTGACCGGTATGGAGGAAATATGCGGTGGACTAAGACCTTCAGGGCAACCGTACGCACGTGGGGGACGCAAGGGCGGGCCGTCTCTGCCAGTACTCGAAAGGCCAAGTTGTTGTCCAAACGATTCCTCGGTGCAGCTGGAAAACCAACGCTTCGTTGTGAATGAGATCCTGTTGATCGTGCGAGCCTACTACCCTTTCTTTGCCTTCGTTGCTCTTCCTTCGACGGCCTAACTCTGTCCGATTCGACGAGATTCGTGAGTCAGCTGTCCTTCTTAATCTGCTCGGCGAGATAATTTTCAAGACCGACCTGCTTGATCGTTTCCATCTGCATCTCAATCCAATCGATATGCCCATCGACGTCTTTCGCCATATCTTCCAACATATGGCGGGTTGTAAAGTCGCCTACCTTCGTACAGTGCACCACGCCTTCGCTGAGCAACGTCAACATTTCCTGCTCCGCCTTGAGATCGAGCTTGAGCTGCTCAGGAACTGTTTCGCCCACCTGCACCGTATTCATACGCTGCACGTTCGGCACACCATCCAGATAAAGAATGTGGCCGATGAGTTCATCGGCATCCTTCATCTCAGCCATGCTGCGCTCTCGCACTTTATGATGGAGGCGTTCGTAGCCCCAATTCTCACACATCTTGGCATGGACAAAGTACTGATTGATTGCCGTCAAGTCCGCTGTCAAAATCTTATTGAGAATGTTGATGACGCCCTCTTTAGCTTTCATGGATTCTCCCCTTTCTCAAGATGGGTAGGCCCTCACCAGTAGGGGCGCATGTGTTGGTGGTCCATACGGGTCATTGACTTTTCAGCAGTCTCTTCCATTATCATCACCGCCGCTTCGCCCGTCAACCGGGCAGCACAAGAGGGAGAACTGCCAGTTTGCAGCGCTGATGACACTGGTTCTCAGTTTCGGTGGCGGAGGGAAAGAAAGGGAAGGGGGCATGAGCCGGGAAATACTCATTGCTTGAGGCAATGGGACTATCCTGCTTCGCGGTAGCCACACTCCTCACTGCGGCATTGAACGCTGCGGCCGACTTGTTTGCTGACTTTTTCAATGAGGAACGGGGCGCTGCAGGTCGGGCAGGCCTTGTTGATCGGGCGATCCCACAGGGCATACTCACAGGCAGGATATTTACTGCACGCAAAGAACGAGCGCCCCTTTCTCGTACGTTTCTGAACGAGGTCTCCGCCACAGCCTGGTTGAGGACACTTCACACCCAATGCGAGCGGCTTGGTGGTCTTGCACTCCGGATAGGCGGAGCAGGCGATAAACTTGCCAAACCTCCCGGTCTTGACCACCATCGGACTGCTGCATTTCTCGCACTTCTCATCTGTCGTTAACTCGACTTTGGGGACGATTTTAATGGTGCCATCCTCGAGCTTTTCAAAATTCTGCGTATTCTTGCAGGGGGGTTTGTCCTTGTACGCGGGGCAGGCGAGAAACTTACCGTTTCGCCCCCATTTGATCTCCATCATCCTGCCGCACTTCTCGCAGGGAATATCCGTCGGCGGCTCCACCGTGTCCTTGGGGCCAGGGATCATCTTCGCCTTTTGAAGATCCGTAGAGAAGGTTCCGTAAAACCCACGCACCGCCGTGACCCACGGCTTGCCGCCTTCTTCGACTTCGTCCAACTCCTCCTCCATGTGCGAGGTGAAGTCGACGTTGATCAGGTCTGGGAATCCCTTCATGAGAAAATCGTTCACGGTTCGCCCTGTTTCGGTGGGGCCGAACCGTCCGTCGACCTTTTCGGCATATTTTCGATCTTGAATCGTCGAAATAATACTCGCATAGGTGGATGGCCGACCGATGCCCTTTTCTTCCAATTCCTTGATCAACAACGCTTCGTTATACCGGGGCGGAGGCTGAGTAAAGTGTTGTTTCGACAGCACACCGGGAACGGTCTGCCCCTCCTGGGATACGAGCCGAAGGTGTTCTCCCTCGCTCAGCAGAGGCAACTGGCGTTCGGACTCGTCTTCGACCTCCTGCTGATTCTTTTGCCTCTGCGAGAAGAGCTCCTTGTCGATCCCCTCCATATAGACAATCGTATGGCCAGGGAACTTCACCACGGTGCCGGTCGATCGGAACAGAAATTCCCCAGTCGTCATCACCGGGCTCGACTCCACGCGAGTCACATCGAGAATCGCGGGAACCATTTGCGACGCAATAAACCGATTCCAGATCAACTGGTACAACCTATGGACGTCCGGCTCTAGGTACTGCCTGATCGACTCCGGGTCGCGCGCCGCCGATGTGGGGCGGATCGCTTCGTGCGCTTCTTGCGCTGCCTTCTGAGTCTTATACACGTTCGGCGTGGCAGGCAAGTACTCCGACCCAAACCGATCCTGGATCACCTGGCGCGCTTCGGCCATCGCCTCGCTCGAAATACGCGGAGAATCCGTTCTCATGTATGTAATGAGACCAGTTGGACCTTCCGCCCCAATCTCAATCCCTTCGTACAGTTTCTGCGCAAGCGTCATCGTTTTCTTCGAGGAAAAATGTAATTTCCGCGCAGCCTCTTGTTGGAGTCGACTGGTGATGAAGGGCGCGACAGGATTCCGTTTCTTTTCTTTTCGCTCAATCGAACCGACAACGAAGTCTTTTCCTTGAATGGACTCGACAATGCGCCGCGCATCGGTTTCCGTTGCAATCGAGGCATCCTGTCCGTTGATACTGTACAATTTAGCTTCGAACGGAGGAGGATTGGTTCCTGACAGGACCACCGCAATCGACCAATACTCTTCTGCACGAAACGCCTCTCGTTCTTGTTCGCGCTCACAAATCAATCGCATCGCCACAGATTGGACCCGGCCCATGCTGAGTCCGCGACGCACCTTGGCCCAAAGAAGCTGGCTCCCTTGGTATCCCACAATCCGATCAAGCACCCGGCGAGCCTGCTGCGCGTTCACCAGCTTCATGTCAACCTGCCCAGGCGATTGCAGTGCACGTTTGATGGCCGATTCCGTGATTTCGTTGAAGAGTACCCGAAAGACCTTGCCCTCTGTTCGTTTTCTGGACTTGGATTTGGGTTTGCCGACCAACTCCTGCTCGAGATGCCAGGCAATAGCTTCGCCTTCTCGGTCAGGGTCCGGCGCGAGAAACACCTTGTCAACCTGTTCCGCCTTCTTTTTAATCTCCGCCAATACCTTCGATTTCCCCTTGATCGTCACATACTGCGGCTCAAAATCGTGTTCCAAGTCAACTCCAAGCTTGCTCGTTGGTAGATCCTTGATATGGCCGACTGAGGCCATGACGGAATAACCCCGCCCAAGATACTTGCTAATGGTCCGTGCTTTAGTCGGGGATTCGACAATAATGAGTGCTTTGGCCATGAAGACTCCGGTTCGCTACGAAAGTTTGCCTCTCATCCGTATCAAATAAAAATCATCTGTGCAACTGTTCAATGATTACGCCCGAAGATAACGTTGACCTGGGAGCTGTTTGACCCGCTGTCGAAGCTCCAGAGATAAGAGCGAAGCCATCACGTTGGAGGCCGGCAATTTCGTGGTGACGCATACGTCGTCTACTGTGAGCGGGTTATACGATAAGACATCATACACCCGCTGTTCCTCTCCGCCCAGCTGATCGCCGAATACCTTCTTCTCTCGAGAAGGCTGCAGCCGTAGGCGCAATGACTGTTCCAGTTGCGGAAGGATCGTGTCGATGACATCCTGCGCCCGTTCGATCAAGGCCGCACCTTCTTTGAGCAGTGCGTTCGTTCCACGACTCGTATCTTCCTTCACAAACCCCGGGACCGCAAAAACCTCTCGCCCTTGCTCAGCGGCGAATCTTGCGGTAATCAACGATCCGCTGTTGATGGCCGCTTCTGTCACGATCACACCCAGGGACAATCCGCTGATAATGCGATTCCGACGAGGAAAGTGATGGCTGCGAGGCGGCTCACCCATCGGTGTCTCAGACACAATCGCCCCCCGCTCTTCGATCTGTTTGCGTAACCGTTCATGTTCCGGCGGATACGTCTGATCGATCCCACAGCCCAGCACTGCGATCGTGCGCCCTTGCGCAGCGAGAGCACCTCGATGAGCTGCTGCATCAATCCCACGCGCAAGCCCACTGACCACCGTCATGCCAGCTTCCGCCAGGTCGTGGCTCAACTCTTCAGTCATGGCACGTCCGGATGCCGTCGCGCGCCGTGCACCTACGATAGCCATCGCCAGCTCATCCTCCTCAGTCAACGTGCCTGTGATATACAGGAGCGGTGGAGGGTCCGCAACCATCTTCAGTCGCATGGGATAGTTGGCGGCCAACAGGTTCCGGACTTCAACACGCCTACGCTCAATCGCGTTAAGTTGCGACTCGATGTTCCGCTGGGCGGAACTATCCGGCCCACGTCGTATGGCATCTGCCAGCTGCGGGCTACACCCAGCCTGAACCAACTCATCACGGGAGGCATTCAAAACAATCTCCGGAGAGCGCCAGACGCGAACCAACCGAAGGACCATCACATCCCCCACTCCATCGATCGCCCGCAGACGAAGCCAAGACTCTAACGCCGCCTGGGTCATACGATGGTCCGGAGGAGAACCTACGGCCTCGCAGGAAGAATCCGCACGTACAGACTTGATAAAAGGCTGCATAGGACTAATCGCACGAAACCAAACCTCTAGAGAACAGCCAGATCGTACTGTTCCAGATGCAGATGCTCGTCCGGCATGACAATGATCTTCGCGGCACACTCTCGCTCTACGGCCTCAAGACCTTGGCGCTCTTCATCTTGCAACAGCCCAGCCACCGTGGGATGGGCGCCGATGACGATCCGCTGCGGTTCAGGGCTGCTTCCGATCCGGCGGACATCGCGGAATATCTCATAGGCTACCGTGGTCGGAGACTTCGTATAGCCTCGCCCTTCACAATAGTGACAGGGCTCGGAGAGCGAACGCAGAAGATCTTCTCTCACCCGTTCACGAGAAATCTCGATCAACCCAAGGTCAGAGATTCTGGACACTCTGGTACGCGCCTTATCGCTTGACATCGCATCGAGCAACGCGTGATACACTTTGTCACGATTCTTCTCACGCTCCATGTCAATGAAATCCACAATGATGATTCCGCCGATCCCGCGCAGTTTCATCTGATACGCGACTTCTTTCGCCGCCTCCAGATTGTTCCGGAGAATGGTCTCTTCCTGATCTCGCTTCCCTACAAACCGTCCGGTGTTGACATCGATGACAGTCATCGCCTCCGTATGATCAATCACGAGATGCCCGCCGGACTTGAGCCAGACCTTGCGACTGAGGGCTCGCGCCATTTCCTGCTCGACCCCCAAATGATCGAAGAGACTTTCATCCTTGTCGTACAAGTGAATGCGTGACGTTTGCTCCGGCGAGAATCGCTCCACGAAATCTCGGACCGCTTGGTATTCCTCACGCGAGTCAATCCATAACCGATCAACTTTTTTCCCAAAGAGATCGCGCACGACACGAAAACTCAAACTCAAATCCGCATGGAGTAACGCTGGCGACCCCTTCTGTTCACGTTTCGCCAGAATGTCCTGCCAAAGGACGTGCAAGAAATCGACATCGGACTTTAGCTCATCTTCCTTGACCCCTTCACTCACTGTCCGAACGATATATCCGCAACCTGGGTGCCGCACTCGTTTCATAATGTCCTTGAGTCGCGCCCGCTCCTCGTCACGGGCGATGCGGCGTGACACACCAATATGTTCTACGTTGGGCATGAACACAAGATACCGACCTGGGAGCGATACATAGGTGGTGACCCGCGAGCCTTTCGTGCCGATAGGCCCTTTGGAAATCTGCACCATCAGCTCTTGTCCTTCGCTCAACAACTGTTCGATCGGCTTGGAGCTTTGGCGCCGAGGGCCCAGCATATCCCCGTCTTTATCTGCATCCTTGTCTTCTTCGTCCGCATCGACGAGCGTGTCTCCCGGCTCGGCATCCAATGATAAATCCGACACATGCATGAAAGCCGCCTTCGGAAGACCGATATCCACGAATGCGGCCTGCATGCCAGGCAACACTTTCGCCACTTTTCCCTTATATATGTTGCCGACGAAGTCCTTATGCTTTGCACGGTCCCCAAAGAGATCCGTCACGACTCCGCCATCCAACACCGCAACGCGAGTTTCCTCTGGTGCGACTGTAATCGCTATTTCTATTCCCATACCGACTCCTTCCGTTCAGTAGAACCGTCGTACTGATGCGTGGAGCGAACGCGGGGAATCCCCAGGTTCCTACCTCCACTCGGCTGTTCGTCAGCCCGACGATCCGCACAATAAATATCAACCTCTTGCCACGACCCCGACTCTTTCGAGACCGTGCGATCAACTTTTCATTAGAAGAAACTCAATCGACGGCGCTTGATATTCAAGAGCAGGCCGAGCGACGCCATGGTCATAATCGTCGCACTCCCTCCGTAACTCATGAGCGGCAGAGGGATCCCCACGATCGGGAACATACCGACTGTCATGCCAATATTGATTACTATGCAAAAGCACAACATGCAAATGATTCCGACCGCCAACAATGCCCCGAGCTGATCCTTCGCTCGCGCTACAATTTCCAATGAGAGCCAGATCAATGCGACAAACAATGTCAAGAGGACCAGCACACCGAGAAATCCCCACTCTTCTGCAAATACCGAAAACACAAAGTCGGTATGCCCTTCTGGCAAAAATTTCAATTGGCTTTGCGTCCCGCCGTACAGCCCCTTCCCCATTAACTCTCCCGCCCCAATCGCAATCTTCGATTGGAGAGCATGGTATCCCTTACCCCCTGGATCGTATACCGGATCGACAAAGGTCATAATGCGCTGCCGCTGATAATCATGCAATGACCCCCACATCAGCTCCCAGGCGAAGGGGAACAGCATCAGCGAAAACAGAAGAATGACACCTATCGCCTTTGACCGCATACCCACCATCAGCAACATCGCCGCATACACCGCCATAAAGCTCAAGCCGCTTCCAAGATCCGGCTGCTTGAGGATCAGCAACAGCCCTGGCAACACCAACAACCCCGGAAGTACCACTCGTTGGAGCCATCCAACCCGCGGCGCCTCTGAATAGTAGTGCGCCAGGGTCAGAATGAGGACCAGCTTTGCGAATTCCGATGGCTGGAAGGCAAATGGTCCCATCGGGATCCACCGCTGCGCGCCCCGGCTGCTTCTGCCTTCAAACAGCACGACGGCTAGTAAGATGAGGATGATAGCATAGGCAGGATACGCTAACCGTGCGATGCGATGATAGTCCGAAAGCCACATGACGAGAAATGCGACCGTACCGAGCACAATCCATACGAGCTGTTTAGCGTAAAACGGGAACGCGACTCCTTGGTCATGCGTCACGCTATAAATCGACAGGACGCCGACCCCCAGGATGGCAAAGATCAGTCCGATAAAACGAAAATCGAAATTGTCGAAGCCACGGCTATTAATCGCCCGATCGATCATCTCGTTCCCTTCCTCCGGTATCCGCTTTCCGTGTAACCGCGCCATCCGTCACGCCGGAAGGAGCAGGGTGATCCAATCTCACATATGTCTCGATCAGCTCTTTGGCGAGCGGCGCTGATGCCGACCCTCCGTGGCCCATATGCTCGCCAAGCACTGCCACGGCGATGGTGGGTGCTTCAACCGGAGCGAATGCGACAAACCAGGCATGATCTCGGAACTTCTTTGGAATATCCTTCTCTGGGCCTGTACGCAAGGCTGCCACCTGAGCCGTACCGGTCTTTCCCGCGATCGTCACCAGCGACGACTTTGCCCGTGTGGCCGTTCCCTCTGTGACCACTCCGGCCAGTGCCTCTTTAATCAACGGTATGATTCCAGGCCTCAACTGTACCGTACGTTTGGGAGCCGCGACCCTTTGTTGTAGCTCTCCGGTCGCTCGATCCAACACTGCCCGAACTAATCGAGGACGGAATGTAACGCCATCGTTGGCAATGGTGCCGATCAAACTCGCCATCTGCAGCGGGGTCACATTCACATAACCCTGTCCGATTGATGCTGAAATCGTTTCGCCTGGCAGCCAGGGTTCGTTCTTGGCTTTCCGTTTCCAGGCCTCGGAGGGCACGATCCCAACCCGTTCAGACGGTAGCTCAATACCCGTCTCTTCTCCCAGCCCAAACTGATGCGCAAAAGAGGCCATCGTCTCGATCCCCATCCGCTGGCCTACTGTGTAGAAGTAGACATCGCACGAGTGCACAAGCGCGTGTCTGAGGTCCACAGAGCCATGCCCCCCTGCTTTCCAGTCATGATACAAGCGGCGACCAAATTGATACCCTCCATTGCAGAAAATAGATGTCGATGGTGTCACGGTCTTGGTTTCCAACGCAGCAGCGGCCATCATGACCTTGAAGACCGAACCAGGCGGGTACTGCCCTTGTGACGCTCGGTTGTTCAAGGGGCGCCCCTCGTCTTGCACGATCTCGGTCCATTGTTTCGGTGTAAGCTCCCGAGAGAGAATATTCGAATCGAAGCCTGGGCGGCTGGCCATGGCAAGCACGTCACCAGTCCTCGGATCGAGGGCGACAATCGCGCCAGATTCCTCCCCTAATAAACTTTCAGCCGCTTTTTGCAGACGCACATCGATCGTGAGATACAGGTTGTCCCCGGCATGGGGCTGTTCGACAACCACGGTTTGTTTCTCATGGCCTACCGCATCAACTTCCACGCTTTTCTGCCCGGCCTGCCCACGTAAGAGCCGATCGAAAAACTTCTCCACGCCGTATTGCCCGACAATGCTCCCCTGGTGCAGGTCGGCAAATTCAGGTTTTTCCAACTGCTCGGACGACACTTCTCCGACATAACCCAAGAGATGCGAAGCCGTCACTCCGCCAGGATAATTCCGTTGCGATTCGACTTGCACCATGACTCCGGGCAAGTCCAGGCGGTGAGACTCGATCAACGTCGCCTCTCGAAGGGTTAAACGACCTTTCACCTTGCGCGGCAGTTGCTTACTGCCGCGAGCCGTGAGCTTGGTCCTGATGAGCGCCGGATCTAACCCCAAGAGATTACTGAGCTGCTCTATGAGCAGGTCGCGATCTTTGACATCCTCAAGCGAGACATAGAGTGTGAAGCTTGGGACGTTATTCGCCAACAAGACCCCATTGCGATCGTAGATGAGCCCTCGAGCCGGCTCGATGATGACAGAACGTGTGCGATTATTCTCGGAGAGATCGCGGTAGTAAGGCCCCTCTCGAATCTGCAAGTGCCACAGCCGCAGCCCCAGTAACGCCACGACGAGCAACAAGCCGATACGGAGAATGACTAACCGGCGCTGGAGCTCCCCAAGTTCAGAATCATGCAGACCAGCTGTTGCCATGTGTCACAATCAACGTTCCACCACGCCCATCACAGACCTGTTATTCGGTCCTCAGGCGGATGACATCAAACCGCTGAGAGAGAATCCAATAGAGCGCCCCTCCCACTACTCCGTCAAAACAGGCTTGTGGGAAGACGATCGACTCGATCATCCACCACATCTGTGACCCGTCGAAATGCTGGAAATTCAAGGCGGCAAACGCCCCGCTCACCAACGACACCAGCAACAGCCCCAGCCCCAAGGAGAGAGATGTCATCTGAGAGACCTGCCGCCCCAGAAATCCTGCCAGGAGGCCGGCGCCTCCGTTCGTGAGAAGGCTTAACCAGAGCTCCCCGGCGGAGAACAGACTCAAGACCCATCCGATCGCAAGCCCTACGAGAAGCCCTTCCAGCTCTCCGGCAAAAAGCCCGACAAGCACGGCAGCCACAAGCCCCATATCCGGCTTGACGTTCCACACACTGAGATGTGGCAGCAACGTTGTCTGCAGTGGAACGAGCAGCAGCACGAGGATCAGGTAGATAACAGATTTCACGGTGATGGTTTTCCGGGCAGATCCGCACCCGCTCCAGCCTTCGTGGACTGCCCATATGAAGTCTGAATCACCAACACTTCCTCCACACGACCGATATCAACCTCCGGCATGAGTTCAGCAGACTGGAAGAGGGCGCCTTCCTGCTTATCGATGCGCGTGATCGTGCCGATTACGAGCCCGCGAGGGAAATCTCCAACAAGGCCCGAGGTCACAACGCGATCGCCGTCTCGGACCGTCGACAACAACGGAATATACTTCATCTGGGCTAACCCTTGTTGCGTCCCTTCCACTACGCCTTCGTCTCTTGTCCGCTGAATAAGACCCGCAATAGCGTTGCTCGGATCGGTCACCAAGAGCACCACCGATGATGCCCCTGTCGTTTTTACGACCCGTCCGACAACACCGGCAGGCGTGACCACTCCCATGTCCGGCTTGATCCCGTCACCCTCTCCCTTATTGAGAATGATGGCTCGATAGCGGTTCGTCGCGTCACGCCCGATGACTTGAGCTGCGACCATCGTGGGGAGCGCCTGCTCCTTAAATTGCAGCAAGGCTGTCAATCGCTCTGTTGCGGCAACCGACTCACGCAATTGGCTCTGTTGCCCGCGTAACCATTCAATTTCTTTCCGCAGCTGCTGGTTCTCCTCCCGAACCCCTTGCAACGCCACATACTGCTCCCAGCGATCAGCAATCCCAGCATCAATGAAGGCGATGGCTTCGAGTGGAATGCGCACGACGTATCCAACTGGCCCATCCAGGTACTGAAGGAGTCCTTGGACTTGACTGGGAAGCAGAAAAAGAGCCACCAACAGGAGAGCGAAGCAGACAATCGCCAGGCGTCTGGCACCGTAGGGAGAGCGAGAATGAGCCATCCACATAAAGGGAGTTAAGGAGGAACTTTATCGGTAGGTATTGGCTTGAGACATGACCGACACCTTGGCGAGCAGATCCAACTCATCGAGGATTTTCCCGACCCCCAAGACTACGGAAGTCAGGGGATCATCCACGGTGATGATCGGCAGATTCGTCTCCTCCCGAAAACGCGTATCCATGCCCTTCAGCAAAGATCCCCCGCCCGTGAGTACGACGCCACGATCGATAATGTCGCCCGCCAACTCTGGCGGGGTATTCTCCAATGCCACTTTAATCGCATTGACGATTGTCCCGATCGGTTCCTGCAGCGCCTCCCGAACTTCCGCGTCATCCACCACCAACGTGCGGGGAATACCGGAAATCAAGTCGCGCCCCTTGATCATCATGGTCTTGCGCTCCTCAAACGGATAGGCAGAGCCGATTTCGAATTTGATACGCTCCGCCATATGTTCCCCGATGAGGAGGTTATACTTCTTCTTGATGTAATTCATGATCGCATCGTCCATGCGATCACCCGCCACCTTGACGGACTCGCTATAGACAATTCCGCCGAGCGAAATAACAGCGATGTCGGTCGTGCCACCGCCGATATCGACCACCATGTTACCGGATGGCTCGGTGATCGGAAGACCGGCACCAATGGCTGCGGCCACTGGTTCTTCGATCAAATACACTTCGCGTGCGCCGGCTAACTCAGCCGAGTCTCGGACTGCCCGCTGCTCCACCTGCGTGATGCGTGACGGCACGCCGATGATGATGCGGGGACGCACAAACGCGCTACGGTTGTGCGCTTTTTGAATGAACCGCTTCAACATCTGCTCTGCCATTTCAAAGTCAGCAATCACCCCTTCTTTCATCGGCCGTACCGCAATGATATTACCCGGTGTACGCCCCAACATTCGCTTTGCTTCTGTGCCGACTGCGAGCACTCGTTCCGTCTTTTTCTCGACCGCCACGACCGAAGGTTCGTTAAGCACGATCCCCTTCCCGTGCACATATACAAGGGTTGACGCCGTCCCAAGGTCAATGGCTAGGTCGTTTGAGAACCATCCGAAGATGTCACTCCCAATGCCCACGAATGCTCTCCCTCCCCTCAAGACACGGACAGCACAATTAGTCAGATAATGCCAGCCGACCCGCGTCCAACACCTGAGTGCCGGCTACTTCATCACCAAGACGTCGCCCCTGTTCGTTTCCAAGAATCAACACCGCTTCAAACGCAATGATCGCCACCGACACAAGCCACCCCACATAGGGAATCGCGAAGGCTACGTGAGCGACCGCAAAGGGCAGATTGCGAATAATGGATTCCCGAAATCCTGCTGCTACACGCCGATCCGGAAGCACCGTCTCGAGACCAATCAATCGCTTACCAATACTACGCCCACCGGCAAACCCATCAGCAACCAGTATATACGCCAATCCTCCGAGGAAACCTACGGGCATGATCAATTGGCTGGCTGCCACGACGATGAATAGATCGATGAGTTTGGCAATACCACGGTTCAGGACCTGTGCCTTGGGATAAATCCCCGCACCTACTGAGTGAGTCCCGCTGACCTCCTCCGCCAAGGGATCTCCTTACAATTGGTAGCAAAGTATACCAAATCGGATCATCTAGCACAAACAAAGACCATTCTTCTGCAGATCAATCATTGCGAGTGGTCGATCTCTGCTTTACGAACAGACGATCTCACTTGACCATACGATCACCTCGCGGAAGAACTGGCATCTCTTGCCTTTGCCCAAATCCATGAGTAGAATCCGGCTAGGAACTTTCCGAGGAGTGGTTATGCTCAAACTTATCCGTGAGGGGTCCCATAGCTATCCGTGGCTCCTCAAATCCGTCATGGGAATCATCGCCCTGGCCTTCGTTATCACCATGGGATGGTGGGGGTTTGGTGAACAGCGCGGCACCGTCGTTGCCTCAGTTGGAGATCTCACCGTCTCCCACGAGGAATTCCGACGCGCCTATGAGAATACCTATCGCTTCTATAAAGATAAAGTCCCTGGAGAGTTCAAGGACGAAACGATCAAACAATTAGTCGTGGATCAGCTCGTTGATAATCGGACTTGGCTCATTGCGGCAAAGAACATGGGCCTCACCGTCGACAGCGACGATCTGCGTGAAGTCATCATGCAAATACCGGATTTTCAAAAAAATGGCACGTTCGATCCTGAGATCTATAAACGGCTCCTGGCAGCAAATCATCTCACGCCCGCGACATTCGAGGCAATGGAGGCGAAAGAAGTGCTGAGCAACAAGGCCCGGATGATCATTCGCGACGCCGTGGTCCTTACCCCTGCCGAGCTTGCCGAAGCACAAGCCCTCACGCTACGGCAAACTGAGTCAGATCCTGCAAAGGCTGCCGCAGCAAGAGACCTTGCCGTGCAAGACGTCCTCTTTCAAAAGCAGCAACGTGCTCTGACGGCGTACGCTGCATCGCTCAAAACCACCATCCCTATCAAGATCAACCGAGAATTGTTGTAATACCCTCGTCAACAGTCGTCACGTCATCAAGTCATAACTTCTCGGATGATCTTCGACGGGAGTCCGGCTTGAGGACTTACTGACTGTGTCAGAGAATCAACATCGCATCACCATAGCTGTAGAATCGATACCGCTCACGAACCGCCTCTGCATAGGCCTGCCGAAGAAATTCAGTCCCCGCCAATACGGAAACCAGCATGAGCAATGTCGTCCGTGGCAAGTGAAAATTCGTGAGGAGGGCATCAACCGCCCTAAACTGGAACCCTGGTGTCACGAACAACTCCGTCTCTCCCCGATAAGGCCGTATCTGGCCGTCAGCTTGAGCTGCGGTTTCGAGTGCGCGCACAACCGTGGTCCCGACAGCAATGATCCGTCTCCCCCCTGCTTGTGCCTGCTCGATAGCACGAACCGCCTCTGATCCAATCTCGACCCACTCTGCGCCCATCCGATGGTCTTCGATCTGATTGACCGTCACCGGCCTGAACGTCCCCGTACCAACATGGAGCGTGACGGTTGTGAGACGTACCCCTCGTTGTTGCAGTCGTGCCAATAGTGAGGGTGTAAAATGGAGCCCTGCGGTCGGGGCAGCAATGGCGCCCTCATGTTGCGCGAACAGGGTTTGGTACCATTCTCGATCCTGGTCGGTCGGTGCACGTTTCAAGTAGGGAGGAAGCGGCATTTGACCATGTTGTCGCATCCATTCACTCAACGGAGTCGGACTCTCAACCCGAACCGTCGTTCGTGATACACCACGTTCGACTACCACGGCAACAGCCTTCGCACCCATTTCAATAATTTGCCCTGGATGCAACGTCCCCTTTATCAGCACTTCCCATATCTCATCGCCAAGATTCTTCACAAAGAGGATTTCGACCTCCGTACCAGAAGGGCGCTTCCTCCCGGCCACACGCGCGGCCAACACCTTCGTATCATTGACCACGAGGAGATCGCCGGGCTGAAGAAGCTCACCCAACTCGCCGATGTGGCGATGGGCGAACGAGCTCTCGCGCGGTCGCAGAACGAGCAGCCTGGCCTGATCGCGCGGGAGACAGGGGTAAGCGGCAATCAGCGAAGGGTCGAATGGAAAATCGAATTCGGACAGCTGCATTACGAGGACGGCGGGGTAGGAGGTCGGACCAGTGTCAGGGATTGCAGTTCGGTGCCGGGATAATAGTACTGCAGAATCGTGGAAAATGAATACCCTAATTCAGCCAGCTCCTTCGCTCCCCACTGGCACATCCCGACGGCGTGACCTGCGCCAAAGCCGGAAAGCACCAGATCTTGGCCGATAAATTCGATGGCAAACTGTGTGCTGGGAATGATGGTGTAACCAACTGCTTTCCGCAACTCTTCTCCGCGGAGAACCAACTCTCCACCAGAGTGGACGACACGCAGCGTCGCCACACGTCCCCCGCGGCTGAAGGACAGAGGTGCGATCGTTGCTATCGTCCCCACCGAAAATCCCTGCTGTCGCAAACTTTCCTCGAGCGTATCGATTTTGAACGAGGACTTCCATCGATAATAGGGAGAGGCAAGATCGAAGGGACATTCAACACCCTTGAGATAGGGGTACTCTTTCGACCACACATTCATAGCATCTTCCGTCAGGCCTGCGGCTGTCGATGAGAAGGCTGCGTAGATCGGCGCATTCTGATAGGTGACGACCAGCCCACGGGTCTCTTCGACCGCGCGCAGGATCCCCCCATCAATCCCCTGCTTTCCACGATAGACTTGATCCTGCACCGTCGCCGCCACATCGTACTCCCGCGTAGCACTCAACATTTTCTGGTAGAGCGCATAGGTCCGTGCGGCGACCGCCTGCGCTTTCAACATTTCCTGGTGCCAGGTTGAACTCACCTCTGCGGGAACCACCCCCTTGACGTACTCTTCAAGATCCACCCGATTGATGACTAAAAACCCCTTGCCTCTTCGCACGAGCTGGACAAGACCGCTCAGCGAAATCTCCGTGCTGGAGTCGCCTGTTGACATCCCCACTCCATTGGTCTTACGGGCAAGTCGTGGGAAGGTCAGCACGAGGCCTTGCTCTCCGCCATGTAATGTCAGTTGTTCCGTCTGTATCCGGAGGCCCTTTAGCAGAAACCCCGCTCCGTCGGCCACAACCTGGACTGGGGCTCGCAGAACCTGATCACGACCCTTTGCATCCGTCACCCACAAGGAACCATTGGCTTGAATATCTAGCCTGGGCACATCGGCCGCTAACAGAACACGGATCGATTCAGCCGCCTCGGCCCCGCAGGACAGGCTGAGAAGACACACCCCCGTCACGACGGTTCGATACAGTACACCCTTCAGTTGTTTCACCGTCGAAAGATCCATGTTATGAGACAGAGTACCAGACTCAGGATGACGCTGAGGAGTAGGCTCGTGACGATGGGAAACGAAAAGCTGAAATTATCTCGTCGGATCGAGATGTCGCCGGGGAGCTTGCCGAACCATCCCAGCATACTCCCAACTCCTGGTATACGGTCTGCCACCAACATCAACAGGCCGGCGAGTACCACACAAGCCCCGACTCCGATGAATATTTTCCCTAGAATTCCCCACTCAGTCATCAGCCTTTGGCCAGGTGTTCTGCGATCTGCACCGCATTCAGCGCGGCCCCTTTGCGAAGATTGTCTGATACCACCCAGAGGTTCAGACCATTGGTAATCGATTCGTCTTCTCTAATGCGACCGATGTAAACATCATCCTTCCCGGTCGCATCCAGCGGCATCGGATAGAGTTTCTTGCTTGGATCATCGTACACGATCACGCCAGGCATCGCTGCCAACGCCGCGCGGGCTTCATTCGGCTTGAGCGGCCGTTCTAATTCAACATTGATCGCCTCAGAGTGGCAACGCAGCACCGGAACCCGTACCGTCGTCGCCGTCACACGCAGCGTCGGGGCTTCAAGGATCTTCCTTGTCTCCTTGGCGATTTTCACTTCCTCAGAACAATCCCCATCATTGTTGAAGGAGCCGATGTGCGGCAAGAGATTGAAAGCGATCTGGTAAGGATATACTTCGGCCTTCGCATCACGAAATGCCAACAGATCTTTCGTTTGGGTCATGAGTTCATCCATCGCTGCGGCACCGGTTCCAGACACGGACTGAAACGTCGTGACGACAACACGTTTCACCCCCACAACATCCTGCAACGGCTTAAGCGCCATGACGAGCGGGGTTGTCGTACAGTTGGGAATCGAGACGATTCCGCGAGGCATTGCTCTCAGCGCATGAGCATTCACCTCCGGCACCACTAGTGGAACATCGGCCTCCATGCGAAAGACCCCGCTATCGTCAATCACCACGACACCGGCCGCTCCAAGCCGACGGCCATATTCGCGGCTGATGTCGTCGGTCGCAGAAATAAATGCAATGTCGACACCGGCAAACGAGACTTCAGGCGTCAGCTCCTCCACTTTCCATTCCCTGTCCTGACAAGTCAACACTTCGCCGGCCGAACGTTTCGAAGCGAATAGTCGAAGGACGGTCAATGGAAACTTCCTCTCTTCAAGAATCTCGAGCGTTTCTTTTCCGACCGCCCCAGTCGCACCGACGATCGCGACGGCATATCCTGGTTTCTTTTTCAACATGAGCTTCGACCCTACCTAGAGTACGATTTCACGAATGCGATGATTAAAAGTATCGGCCACGAGCACATGCCCAGCGCGATCCATCACGATGCCAAACGGATAACTCAAGCCGGCCTCGAGGGCCGCGCCTCCATCGCCTCCGTAGCGCGCCACACCAATCCCTGCAACGCGCTCAATACGCCCAGTGATTCGATCCCATCGTCTCACCAGATGGTTGTCCGAATCTGTGACGTACAGATTCCCCTCCTCATCCAACGTAATCCCCGATGGCCGGGAGAGGCTAGTACTGGGTGATTCGTCCGACCCCTGGTATCGATACTCACCGCCGTCACCAGCCACAGTTCGTATGAGACCGGTCTCGGGATCAATAACTCGAATCCTTCCGTTAAAACTATCGGCAATATACAACGTGCCATCTGGCGCAAGGTCTAGGCCACTAGGACCGGCTAGACCGGTTTCTGTCGCTGCCATACCATCTCCATTATACTCAGCTATCCCGGTGCCTGCGACCGTTTTGATCACTCCGGTGGTTAAATCCAGCTCCCTCACCCGGTTGTTATTTTGGTCGGCAATATAGAGGACGCCCTCCTCGCTCACTGCCAAGGCAGCCGGTTCATTCAACCCCGCTTCCACGGCCAACCCTCCATCACCTGAGCATCGGGGTTGCCCCAGGCCTGCGACTGTCGTGATCACCCCTGTCACCGCATCCACACGTCGCACCCGATGGTTCAGCGTATCAGCAATGTAGAGATGTCCTGCCCGATCGATCGCGAGCGCGGTTGGAAAATTCAAGAGGGCTTGATCAGCAGGCCCGCCATCTCCGCTGAAACGTTTGGCCAGCGCCGTACCGGTCACAACATAACGAACGGTCCCGCTCAAGTCGGCCTGTTGGGTAAAGGCATGATCATGACCTTTGCCATTGTCAGCAAAAGGATCGTCATCCTCCCCCTCAGCCACCAGAACAAGCGAGCCGTGCTTCGCTCCCGATTCAACCCCCTGTGCGCGTCCCGCGACCGTCTTGATACATCGAGTCTTCCTGTCGATCCTCCGAACAACGTGGTTCTCGGAGTCAGCGATGAAGAAGTTCCCCTCTGCATCGAGGGTGAGCCCCTTCGGCTCATTCAGACAAGCGACGAGAGCCAAGGCCCCATCACCGGACCACCCAGGCTCTCCGGTACCGACAACGGTCTGGATGAATCCTGTTTTGAGATCCGTGCCCATTCGTCTCAACAATCCTGGCTAGTTCAGGTTTCGCAAAATAGCCTCACTCATTTCTGTCGTCGTGACAAGACGAGTACCGGGGCTATGAATATCTTTTGTGCGATAGCCGAGATCGAGAGTTTTCACGATGGCCTGCTCAACAGCTGCTGCTTCTTTATCCAACTTAAACGCGTACGACAACATCATGGCCGCCGAAGCAATCGTTGCAATGGGATTCGCCATGTTCTTCCCGGCAATGTCCGGCGCGCTTCCGTGGATCGGCTCGAAGAGCCCAACCTGTGCGCCAATACTGGCAGACGGCAACATGCCGATGGACCCCGTCAGCATCGCAGCTTCATCGCTCAGGATATCTCCGAAAATATTATTGCACAGCATCACGTCGAACTGCCGAGGATTGCGGACCAGTTGCATTGCCGCATTGTCGACATAGATATGGCTCAGCTCCACATCCGGATAGCTTTTGTGCGTCTCGATGACCACGCGGCGCCAGAGTTCTGAGGACTCCAGCACGTTCGCTTTGTCAACAGACATCACCTTTTTCCGGCGCTTTCTCGCCGCATCAAACGCGACTTTCGCAATGCGCTGAATTTCTTCGGTGGTATAGACCTCGGTATTGATACCCCGCTCGCTCCCGTTCGCCAGCTTCTCAATTCCTTTGGGCTTCCCGAAATAGATGCCGCCGGTCAGTTCACGAATGACGAGGATGTCGATCCCCTCAATCACCTCGCGTTTCAACGTGGAGGCATCAGCCAACATCGGATACAACTTCGCCGGACGTAAGTTCGCGTAGAGGCCCAGATGCTCGCGCAATCCCAACAGCGCGCGTTCTGGACGCAAGTTATAGTCCAGCCCTTCCCATTTAGGGCCGCCGACTGCACCAAGCAAAACGGCATCGCTCTGTTTAGCCAAGGTCAGCGTCTCCTGTGGGAGCGGGACACCGACTGTGTCGATAGCCTGTCCGCCGACAGGACCGAACAGAAACTCGAACCCGTGCTGGAATTTTTCGGCCACAGCCTTCAACACTTTCACAGCTTCAGGGACGATCTCTCGACCCACTCCATCACCGGCTAATACGGCAATCTTCGCCTTCACAGATCACCCTCCATCCTTGTCAGACATGGCCATCCCAGTCTCTACTCAAGTACTTCCTCATCCTCCGGCTTCCAAGCGGGATCGACCAGGCAGAGAAACTCGATAGCGGCGGGACCACTATTCTCCAGAGACTGCTTACCGCCAGGCGGCACATAGATAACGGAGCCTGGTTCAACCAACACGACCGAGTCTTCTACGGTCATTCGTCCCCGGCCGGCAATAATGTAGTAGACCTCTGAAGACCTCAGCCTGTGCCATTTCGACCGGCCGCCGGGGGCTAGTGTCCCATGAGCCAGACTATATCGAAGCGCAAGCGGTTGTTTCGCCGGATGCAGAAGCTCTCGCAGAACTGTATGGTCTCCCGCCAGAAACTCCCTTCGATCTGCCAAGGTAACATGAACCACGGCATACCTCACAACCAACGGCACTATTGAGGGCCTGAGCTGTGAACTTACCGTGGTCACTTTCCCTAAATCAAGTTCACCCTCTGCTCGCCCTGCGCCTGTTTTCCAGCCAGAAACGACAGCCTGTTCAATGCGTTGAGATAGGCACGCGCCGACGCCATGATGATGTCCGTATCTGCCCCATGCCCTGAGACAGTGCGGCCGTCTTCCTGAACCCGAACTGAGACTTCGCCCTGGGCGTCAGTGCCACCAGTGATGGCCTTCACGGCATACATGAGGAGCGTGCTCTTTGTCTCCGTCAGGGCAGCAATCGTCCGATAGACCGCATCGACCGGCCCATCTCCTGTCCCAGTCTGCGCGACCGTTCGGCCGTCGATCTCAAGTTCGACCGTAGCGGTCGGCACCTGATCTGTCCCGCTGGCCACATGAAATGATTTCAGCGCGATCCGATCAGCCATTTTGGCTAACTCTTCAGAAACGATGACTTCGAGATCTTCTTCATAGATCTCCTTCTTTTGATCGGCCAGCTTCTTAAACCGTTCGAACGCATGATTCACCTCCTCGTCCGAGAGTGTATATCCGAGCTCTATCAGCCTCTGTCGAAATGCGTGCCGGCCTGAAAGCTTCCCCATGACCATCTTGCTCTCAAGCAATCCGATTGCCTCAGGCCGTATGATTTCATATGTGGTTTTATCCTTCAGGAGCCCGTCCTGGTGAATCCCAGACGTATGGGCAAAGGCATTCGCCCCCACAATCGCCTTGTTCGGCTGCACCACCATGCCGGTGATCTTGCTGACCAATCGGCTGGTCTTCGAGATCTCTTCGGTGCGAATCTGCGTGTCGGCTCGATAGAAATCTTTCCTGGTCCGAAGGCCCATGACAATTTCTTCCAGTGCCGTGTTCCCAGCCCGTTCACCGATTCCATTGATCGTGCATTCGACCTGGCCGGCGCCTTCGAACACCGCCGCCAAGCTATTACCTACGGCAAGCCCAAGATCGTTGTGGCAATGGACGGAAATCACCGCTTTCGCACTGTTCGGCACTTGCTCACGAATGTCACGAATGAGCCTCCCGAATTCTTGCGGCACTGCGTAGCCGACCGTGTCGGGAATATTGATCGTGCCGGCGCCTGCTGCAATCACCGCCTCAATCACTTCATAGAGATAGGCCGGATCGGAGCGACTGGCATCCATAGGTGAAAACTCCACATTGTCCACATATCCCCTCGCCAGTTGCACCATGTCGACCGCGCGTTTCTTTGCCTCGTCGCGCGTCATCCGGAATTGGTGCTTTAAGTGGATATCCGACGTCGAGAGAAACGTATGAATGCGGACCTTCGGAGCGCCTTTCAATGCCTCCCAGGCTCGAGTGATATCCTCCGGTCGCGCCCGCGCTAAGCTGCAAATCGTTGGGCCTTCGACCTCCTGTGCGATCCGCTGCACCGCGGCAAAATCACCGGGCGAACTATACGCAAATCCGGCCTCAATGATATCAACTCCCAAACGTGCCAACTGCTTCGCCACCATGACCTTTTCTTCCACATTCATACTGGCCCCAGGCGACTGTTCCCCATCCCGCAACGTCGTATCGAAAATTCTGATCATGCGTGTCATATTTTTACCCTCTCTTCAATTCAGACTGCTCAAAACGATCGTCCAGCAAGGCCGCAGGTGCAGAAGACACCGCAGGCGTACCCTCTGGGGTACGTTGAGGATGTCTTCAAGCCGAGAACGAAGCTCGCGGTCGTTTTCAGCAGTCTGCAAAAACACAAAAGCCTCCATCCCTCAGCCCAGGGACGGAGGCTTGAAAAGCTCCGTGGTACCACCCTGATTTAGCTATGAACAACGTGTGCTGTCCGTAGCCCTCGATTGCGCCCGGTCACGGGGGCGAGGCGGAATCCATTACTCGGGTTTCACGGACTCTGGCTCAGAGGCGAGTTCAGCGCCGCACAGGCTGGTTTGCACCATCCACCAGCTCTCTCAGTACCGTGCGAATCGCTTACTACTCCTCGTCGAAGCCGCTAGAACTTCGATTCACTGACAGATTGCTCGGTCTTAGACACCGGACGTTTTCCCGCAACCTTAGACAGAAGTGCGACGAGCCGTTCTGCCGGACCGAGCAAGGCATACCCGGCAAAAACGACAAAGAGCATAACTTGGGGCCAGGCGGCTATGAGCATGAGGGCCAAAATCCCCCACACGAGATAGGTGATCTGCTGGCCGCCGCGGAATTTCATATCTTTGAAGCTCCGATACTTGATCGTGCTTACCATCAAGAACGAAAGGGTCAGTGTAATAATCAGGACGAGGATGGGCTTCACTTCCGTACCAATTCTGACACTATAGTGGTCGAAGATCACCAACGACGCTACAACCCCTGCCGCTGCAGGAATTGCCAACCCGGTAAAATACTTGCCATCTGCGACGGCCGCAGACGAATTAAATCGGGCCAACCGAACTGCACCCATCGCCACGTAGGCGAACATCACCGCCATACCGAACATACCCTGTCCGCTCAATGCCCAGGAATAGATCAAAAGACCTGGAGCAACCCCGAAAGACACCACGTCGGATAAGGAGTCATATTCAAAGCCGAAATGGCTGGTGCTGTTCGTCAACCGTGCCGACTTTCCATCGAGCACGTCGAAAACCATCGCCACCAGAATTGCGACCGCTGCGACCATGTAGTCCGCATTGAACACGGACAACATCGAAAATACACCGCACAATAGATTCCCTGTCGTAAAAAGATTCGGAATCAGGTGCATGGCGGCTTTGCGCTGTTTCCCACCTTTCCCGAACGATTGACGAAGCCCTGTGGTTTTCATGGCAATTCCCCCAGGATGGTTTCCCCTCCTTTGACTCGATCGCCAACGGCAACCTTAACAGCCGTCCCAATAGGAAGAAACGTATCCATCCGCGATCCAAATCGAATCAAACCGAATCGTTCACCAAGCACCGCCCGATCTCTTGGCGAAGCCCAACAGACAATCCGTCTGGCAATCAATCCGGCTACCTGCACACACAACACCTTCGCACCCTGCGCGGTCCGAATCATCAGGGCATTTTGCTCATTTCTCAACGTCGCGTCCGGCTTGCTGGCAACCAGAAACATACCTGGT
Source organism: Nitrospirota bacterium (assembly GCA_016219645.1). Taxonomy (NCBI): domain Bacteria; kingdom Pseudomonadati; phylum Nitrospirota; species Nitrospirota bacterium. Next base: position 23,209 of record JACRLR010000067.1, on the reverse strand, counting down.
TGATACTGCACATCTTCAATGATCCCTTCACAGGGTACGCGGTTAATATGCACATCGAACACATTCAAAAATATACTGATCCTGATACTGCGATCCTTAATGAATCGCGGCTCGAACTCTTCTTCGATGGCGATCACTTTCCCGTCACCGGACGCCAGGACAAGGCGAGGCCCCTGAGGGATGACCCGGGACGGATTGCGAAAGAACCAGGAGACGAAGAGGGTCAGGATCGCCGCCCCGATCGCCACGATAATCCAGCCCAGCCACCCTGCCAGCAGTGTAACGCCGGCAGCGGCCCCTATGAAGGGAATTCCTTCTTTAGCAAACGGGATCCCAACGGCACGGTCTGCCACAGAACCCTCAGTTCTTGTTTTTGTCGACCAGTTGGTCCTTTTTCAGCCAGGGCATCATCGCCCGCAGCCGCCCCCCGACTTCTTCGATAGGATGGGCTTCCCCTTTCGCCAGCAGCGCATTGTAGACTGGGCGATTCGCCTGGTTCTCCAACACCCACTCTTTGGCAAACTGGCCCTGCTGGATTTCACCCAAGATCTTCTTCATCTCCTGCTTCGTCTGCTCCGTCACTATCCGAGGACCACGGGTAATATCACCATATTTGGCCGTCGTACTGATAGAATACCGCATGTTGGCAATACCACCCTGGTAAATCAAATCTACGATCAATTTTACCTCATGCAGGCACTCGAAATAGGCCATCTCAGGAGAGTAGCCGGCTTCCACGAGCGTCTCGTAGCCGGCCTGAATAAGGGACGTGAGTCCTCCACAGAGCACAACCTGTTCCCCGAAGAGATCAGTTTCGGTTTCTTCACGAAAGTTTGTTTCGATCACACCGGCCCGCCCGCCCCCAATCGCACTGGCATAGGCAAGGCCCACCTGCTTGGTTGTTCCGTTTGGGTCCTGATGGATCGCGAGCAAGCAGGGTACCCCGCTGCCCTTCGTATATTCCGATCGAACGAGATGGCCGGGCCCTTTAGGAGCGACCATGAACACATTGATCGTCGGCGGCGGCACGATCTGTCCGAAGTGAATATTAAAGCCGTGGCCAAAGGCAAGATAGGATCCTGGCTTCAGATTCGGGGCGATATCTTGCCGATAGATGGCCGCTTGCGCTTCGTCAGGCGCAAGGATCATGACGACGTCGGACGCCTTGACGGCATCGGCTACCGGCATGACTTTCAAACCGCTTTGTTCCGCCTTCTTCCATGAAGCGCCTTCGCGCAACCCAATGACAACGCTTACACCGCTCTCTTTCATATTGAGCGCATGGGCGTGACCCTGACTGCCGTAGCCGATCACCGCCACTTTTCTGCTCCGAATCTGTTGAATATCGGCATCCTTGTCGTAGTAAATCTTCATCGATTGCTCCTGGGTAACAACTCTGTTCGTTCGATTGAGCCCTGATGTGGAAGACGAGCCCGGCAGAGACTATTCGCGGGCAATCTTTTTCGCTTGCATACCTGTCGATCGAATCAACTCGCGAGCAACCGCAACCCGCCCGGTACGTGTGAGCTCTTTGATTCCCAGAGGCTGCAACAGATTGATGATCGCTTCGATCTTTCGTGGATCTCCAGTCACCTCAATGGTGTATGTCGCCGGCGTGGAATCGATGACGTTGGCTCGAAAAATATCGGCAATCCGCAAGGCTTCAGCACGATCTTCTGGCCGGGTATGCACTTTGATGAGGGCGGTCTCCCGCGAGACGAAATCGCTCTCGTTCAGATCCACGACCTTAATGACATCAATGAGTTTATTGAGCTGCTTCACGATCTGCTCGATGATCCGTTCATCCCCAGACGTGACAATGGTCATCTGCGACATAGACGGGTCAAGCGTCGGCGCCACTGAGAGGCTTTCGATGTTGAATCCTCGACCGCTGAACAGGCCGGCGACGCGAGACAACGACCCGAACTTATTTTCCACCGTCACTGAAATAATGTGTTCCATACCCAATACGGACTCCTGGCTCCAGCGGTTAGGCCGTGAGGATCGTGTCCGAGTCTTTCGGGGCCGCTTGGCTCCCGCTTGTCGGCTTATTTTTTAAGGCCGGCGGATCCTCCAAAATCATCTCATGGTTGCAGCCGCCAGCAGGAATCATCGGATAGACGTTTTCATACTGATAGGTCGGCACATCGACAATGACCGGTTTGTTCACCGCAATCGCTTCTTTGAGGACCGCATCGATCTCCGACGGCTTGTTGGCCCTGAGCCCGACTGCTCCGTATGCCTCTGCCAGCTTCACAAAATCCGGCGTCGTCTCCAGATAACTCGACGCATACCGGCTTTCATAGAAGAGGTCCTGCCATTGCCGGACCATCCCGTGGAATCGGTTATTGAGGATAATGATCTTGACCGGCAGCTTATGCACGACTGCCGTCGCCATTTCTTGCATATTCATCTGGATGCTGCCGTCGCCAGCGATGCAGAGAACCAGACGACCTGGAAAGGCAGCCTGAGCTCCCATAGCGGCGGGAAACCCAAAGCCCATGGTCCCAAGTCCCCCCGAGGTCAGCCAACGATTCGGCTTCGCCAATTTAAAGTACTGGGCGGCCCACATCTGGTGTTGTCCGACATCCGTTGACACGATCGGGTCCCGATCCTTTGTCAGGTCGTAGAGCCGCCTGATGATATATTGTGGCTTGATCGGCCCATCAGTGTCTTGTTGGTAGGTCAGAGGATTTGCCAGTTGCCATTCGTGAATCTGATTCCACCAGGCCCGACGCAGCTCTTTCTGATCACCATTCACCGTGGCACGAAGAATCTGAATCAACTCACGGAGCACGGACTTACAGTCCCCGACGATCGGGATATCGACATTGACATTCTTCCGGATCGAGGTCGGATCGATATCGATGTGGATGACCTTGGCATGCGGGCAGAACTCAGAGACTTTTCCGGTAACACGATCATCAAATCTCGCACCGATGGCAACGACGAGGTCGGAGTAGTGCATTGCCATATTCGCCCAATAGGTCCCGTGCATCCCCAACATGCCCAAAGACTGCGGATGTTCGCCAGGGAAAGCCCCAAGACCCATTAAGGTCATGTCGACCGGCATATGAGTCAGTTCAGCCAACTCCAATAACTCCTGCGACGCGCCCGAGAAGACGACGCCCCCGCCAACGTAGAGTATCGGCTTCTTCGCCTTCGTCATGGCCTCGGCCGCCTGCTTGATCTGCCACTTATTCCCCTCATACACCGGATTGTAGCTGCGGATGGAGACGGAACTCGGATAGATGAATTCAGCCTTATCCATAGAGACGTCTTTCGGAATATCCACGAGCACAGGGCCAGGACGGCCGGTCGTCGCAATGTAAAAAGCTTCTTTGATCGTCGTCGCCAACTCGGCCACATTTTTCACAAGAAAGTTGTACTTGGTGCAGGGACGGCTCAAACCGACATTGTCCGCCTCTTGGAATGCATCGTTTCCGATAAGACTGGTAGGCACTTGTCCGCTGAAACAAACCAGCGGCACGGAATCCATGTAGGCATCGGCCAACGCGGTGATGACATTCGTCATACCGGGTCCGGAAGTCACAAGACACACCCCGGCCTTACCGGTCGCCTTGGCATAGCCTTCCGCCATATGGCCTGCACCCTGTTCATGACGGGTGAGAACCACCTCAATATCCTTCTGCTGATGAAGCATGTCAAAAATCTTCAGAACGACACCCCCAGGAAGCGCAAAAATCGTCTTCACGCCTTCCCGTTTGAGGCATTCTATGAGGATCTCAGCACCCGTGAGCTTCATGACAGAACCTCCATCCATACCATCCAGTAGCAACGAGGCAGGGTAATTACGGTGCTGCAACATACTGTTTGGGGCCTTCATGGGCCAGAAACAGCGTCCGCATGCATTCAGAACATTCTGAAAAATCAGGGAGAAAGAGACGTCATCCTATCACCACGCGTTTAAGTACGTCAATACTCAGGCAGGTCATGGATCTTCCCTCTCTGACAGTTTGACCCCCGCATGGTAACCTCCACGCTCCCTTGCGTCGGTCCTGAGATACGCCTCCATGAGCATACCCGTGCGTGTAACCATCCTCTTTCGTGATAACTGCCATCTCTGTACAGTCGTCTATGGGATAGCGTTGCATCTCCAGTCAGAACTGTCTATCGAAATACGGAAGGTGTCTATCGAAGGTGACAGCGTCTTGATGGAACGTTACGGGGCGAGGGTTCCCGTTGTCTTGCTCGACGAGGTTGAACACTTTGCAGGGGCAGTAACAGAAGGGGAGCTGCGTCGAGCGATAAAAAAAGCGCGGTGGAGAAGACCTATAAGCCGGATTCTGTCCCGCCTAGGATTTGCTCCCAAACGGTGATGATCATTTCTCTGGGATTCGAGTTACCTCGAACCTCAAGCGGCCTACCCGAAGACCTCGGCCGGGCCAGCCGGTCGCCGACCCTCCGAAGAAAGCCGACAGATGTCTTCCTATTTGGCCTTGCATCGGGCGACGCTTACCCTGCCGGTGATGTCGCCACCACCGCGGTGGGCTCTTACTCCACCGTTTCACCCTTACCTGAGCCAAGCTGACGGGATTGGAATCCCATCGCTTCGCCCATCGGCGGTCTATTCTCTGTGGTGCTGGTGTCGGATCACTCCGCCTGGGAATTGCCCAGCGCCCTGCCCATGAAGTCCGGACTTTCCTCTTACAGCGTTACCGCTCCAAGCGATCACCCGGTCTTCTCCCTCGCGCCACAGTACTATAGGACTGACTGCCCGCCCTTTCAAGGGCTCATCCAGCATGCCTCGACCTACTGCACAGACGGCAACAGCGCTGCGGGCGCTGGGGGCCTGGTCTGGTAAATAGCCATGGCTTCCGGCATCCATCTTTTCAGCTGAGTGATGCGGGTCTCGTGGCTTGGATGCGTAGACAGAAATTCAGACGGCGCACCGCCGGACATCTGCCCCATCCTTTCCCACAGGGCTACAGCCTCGCGCGGGTCGTACCCCGCGTCTGCTGCGAGCAGTATCCCCACATAATCCGCCTCCGATTCGTGCTTTCGACTGAAGGGCAATAGTACACCGACTTGTGCCCCGACACCTAACGCCGCCATCGCCGCTTGCCCCAACGTCCCCCCTCCGCCTGTGGCGCCGGCTGCCGCGCCAACGACCTGAAGTCCCACATTCGTCAGCTGGCCCTGGCTCATCCGTTCCGCACCATGCCGAGCCAGCGCATGGACGACTTCATGTCCCATGACGGCGGCTAACCCTGCTTCAGTCTTGGCCATGGGAAAAATACCGGTATAGACCGCCATCTTGCCGCCGGGCAGCGCAAAGGCATTTGCCGTCTTGTCATCCTTGATCACCGTCACTTCCCATTGAAACTGCTGTGCCATCTCAGCATATTTCGATCGTTTCGCCGCCTCTATAATCCTGGCAGCGATCCGCTTGACCGGTTCGATCTCTCGCGGATCTTGCGACTGCCGGAGCTTGGGATCGTTCTTCACTTGACTATAGGCCTGTGCGCCTAATTGCATCTCCTCTGATACTGAAGTCATCAACAACTGTGATCGCCCTGTGTAGGGATTCGTTTCGCACCCACTGACCACCATCATCCCGATTCCCACGACAATTACCACCGCTCCAGGCGAGAACAACCTCCATGCCTGCATCACCCATCCTCCTCAATAAAGACTCGCTGTCTTCGACTTGAGAAATTGACCGTCCCTTGAGGCTCTGTTAGATTACCGGGCCGCCCGGAGAATCTCTACTAAGCCACAGACCTGTGACCAAAACCACTGAAAAAACCCGCATTGAGCGAATCGGTATTGATGAGTCCGGCAAAGGGGACTATTTTGGTCCCCTGGTCATCGCCGCCGTCTTTGTCGATGCGACGACACAGGATGAACTGACTCTCATGCAGGTGCGGGACAGCAAGAAAATTTCCGACGGCCGCATTCTCGACATGGCGCCTGACATCCGGATGATTTGCCCGCATAGCATTATCGCGATCGGCCCGCAGCGATACAACGAACTGTACGCGAAGATCCACAACTTGAATCGCCTGCTGGCCTGGGGACATGCCAAAGCCCTCGAGACTCTCCTAGACAGGGTTTCATGTGAGCGCGCAATTGCCGATCAGTTCGGCGACGAACGGTTGATTCTCAACGCACTACAGGAAAAGGGGCGCACCATCACTCTGGAACAACGGCATAAGGCCGAGTCCGACCTGGCCGTGGCCGCTGCGTCGATCCTGGCCCGTGCAGAATTCCTTCAGCGATTGAAACGTCTCTCGGATGAGATCGGCACAACGTTGCCCAAAGGCGCATCACCAGCCGTTGAGCTGGCCGGACGCATGATCGTGAAGAAGCATGGAGAGGAGCGACTGGGGTCAGTTGCCAAACTCCACTTCAAAACGACGCAGGCTGTTTTGAGAGAAAGAGATTAGACAGACTCGCCAATCTCAAGGGCCGACGTTTTATCGAGATCGGGACCTGGCACTGCTTCGACAGGAACTTCTCCATCCCAGTACAACATCCGCCTGCAATAGGGACAGGTATGGAGATCTTGGGAGCGCTTTACCTCTGTGATCAGTTGGGGGGGAAGCTGAAGCCGGCATCCGGAACAAATCCCCTCTTTGATCTCAGCGAGCGGCTGATCCTTCCGTGCCGCCTTAATCGTGTTATAACGGTTGAGCAGCCCTTTCTCGACATGAGACGAGCGAGCTTGGTACTGCGATTCGAGATCGGCCAACTCTCGTGACAGCGCGCGCTCCAGTTCGTCGAGTGCCTGTTTTTCCTGCGCAAAGGTCTTGTCGATTACACTGAGCTTCTCCTGCGCTTCTTTCGCCCTATATTGCACTTGCTCGATCTTCTCCATACACAGCAAGATCTTCTCCTCAATATCCCCTTTCTTCTTGTTGGCAACCTCGATCTCGAACAGATGCGCTTGGTATTCCTTGTTAGACTTCAACTCGGACAATCGAGACTTCATCTTTTCTGTGTGCGATTCATGGGCTTCAAGATCTTGTTCGTGCGATCGCCTCTCTTTGATCAGCACATCCACAGAAGCGCTGGTTTGTTGATGAAGTTGCTGGGCTTCTCGACGCGGAGCTTCAATCGCTTGGAGCCGTTCTGGGATTTTTCGGCGCTGGTCCTTGATTTCCATGATGCGGAAATCCAATTTCTGCAGCTCAATGAGGGGGGAAAGATTCTGGTTCAACACATTCCTCTACCTATTGGTCTGCACAACGCTCTCGGCCATGAGTTGCGCTGCCTCACTGGTGGGCCCACTAGGACTTGAACCTAGGACCAGCTGATTATGAGTCAGCCGCTCTAACCACCTGAGCTATGGGCCCGATCAGGCGGATGACTCTCTCGCGCCTGCCCCCAGACACGAACGTCCGATTTTAGGCCGCCCATGGAACGGAGTCAAATCCCAAGGAACATCACTATTCCCGTCACAGACTTTCCACGAAGCTGCGTAGCTTCTTGCTCCGACTTGGATGACGCAGCTTGCGCAAGGCCTTGGCCTCGATCTGCCGGATACGCTCGCGGGTCACTTCGAAATCCTGGCCAACCTCTTCGAGGGTATGGTCGGTGGCTTCGCCGATGCCGAACCGTTTCCGTAGAACCTTCTCTTCCCGTGGCGTCAATGTTTCCAGCGCACTGTTGATCTGGCGTTGGAGGTCGTACCGGATTGCGGCCTCCAGAGGAGAAACTGCCTTCTTGTCCTCGATAAAATCGCCTAAATGGCTGTCTTCCTCCTCACCGATCGGAGTCTCCAGAGAAATTGGCTCGCGTGCGATTTTCAAAATCTTCCGCACTTTATCGAGCGGCAGGTCCATGCGTTCGGCAATTTCCTCCGGCGTCGGTTCCCGCCCGAGTTTCTGGACCAGATGACGGGAGGTTCGAATCAGTTTGTTGATCGTCTCTATCATATGGACTGGGATACGGATGGTCCGTGCTTGATCGGCAATCGCGCGGGTAATCGCTTGGCGAATCCACCAGGTGGCATAGGTACTGAACTTGTAGCCGCGCTTGTACTCGAACTTATCCACGGCCTTCATCAGGCCAATATTGCCTTCCTGGATCAGGTCAAGGAATTGAAGGCCCCGGTTCGTATATTTCTTGGCGATACTCACGACGAGACGAAGATTCGCCTCAACCAGCTCGGCCTTCCCGCGCTTGACCTTGTCTTCCGCCACATCTAGATGTTTGACCGCATCTTTAATCTCTGCAGCGGACACGAGGGCCTCTTCGGTTTCCAGTCTGAGGATCCTCCCCTTTGCCGCTTGGTATAGTTTCTTAATTTCGTTGAGTGCCTCCTCCGAACAGCTCGTCTTACGTTTGACCGCGAGGAAATCTTTCCGCGCGAGGCCGAGCTTCTTAAGAGCCTCAGCGCCGGCTTCACCGCTGATCCCAAGCCGCCTCTGACAACTGACGATCTCTCGCTCCGCAGTTCGTATCTGAATGGCCAACTCCCTCACACGCTGCACCATCCGGTCCTTCAATACGCCGTGCAGGTTGACGGACTCCATCTTCTCCACGACCTGATCGCGAATCGTATCGATCTGCTTTTTGATCTTCTTCTGCTTGACGGGGTCACTGTTGGCATGCCGAACAACTTCATAAAGGCTTTTGAGTGAGGTCGAGATTTTCCGGACGGAGTTCAGCCCTTCGAGGGTCTTGACCCGCAGTTCTTCATAGTCTCGCTGGATTTGCTCTTCCTCGAACTCTTCTTCGGTCTCGACAATGGGAACGATCTCACGCACATCGATGGTCCCATTCTTGAGCTGATCGTACAGGGCAAGGACAAACTCAATCGTCATCGGCATCCCATAAATTACCGAAGCGATGTCCTTCTTTCCCTCTTCGATGCGTTTCGCGATCTCGATTTCGCCCTCGCGACTCAACAATGCCACGCTGCCCATCTCTTTGAGGTAGAGCCGGACCGGATCATCGGTCCGGCTGAGCGCACCGGGAGTGAGATCGATCTCTTTCTCTTCCTTTTCACTCTCCTCCCCTGCGCCGGTGCCGGCTTCAACCTCGGCTTCCTCGGCATCTTCAGTTGCCTCTTCAGTATCCCGGGCTTTTCTGATCCGCTCCCCTTCCGGTGCATCGACAATCTCGATATCCATTTCACCGAACATCGTCATGATGCTGCCGAACTGCTCGGAGGACACCACTTCAGCTGGCAACGTGCTGTTCAGCTCGTCGTACGTCAAAAAGCCTTTCTCTTTTCCAATCGAGATCAGCCTCTTCACTTCCCCGAGCAATTCTGGTTTGGCCATGACTACTCCTTCACGAAGGACAACATCCCGGCGGGAGGCCGACCGGCTTTGTGCATTCGCAATTCATTTACTTGTACATTCAGCATTCGCGCATCTTCCGCACGACCGTCCCGTTCGGCCGCTTTGAGCTGCGCAATCTTCTCTCGAAGTGCAGCCTCGTCCCGCTTCCGATCCAGCGTCTCTAAACAGCCGGCAATGTGGGCCGGCACGTCATCGAAATGGTCTTCCCGAACGGACAATTCCGTCGCCAGCGTCCCGCAGTCCGGATGATCGGCCACTTCATCCAACAACGCCCTGAGCCGAACCCGACCGCTTCGATCACAGTGTTTCAACGCCGCCTCGACCAGGATCCGACAGGCCGGAACGGAGAAGGCCTCGGGCCGCAGCTGTTGCATATCGGCAGCTGTCAACTGCCCCTGCAACAGAAAATACACCAGATCCCGTTCTTCGCTCGCACCCTTGAACATCGCCGGTGGAACGCCAGGCGATTGAACTGTCACCGGGCGACGTCCCTCCGACTGGACTAACAACGGATACCGTTCGATCAATCGATGTTGACTAATCCCCAGTCGTTCGGCCACCACCCGCATCCGTTCCTCCCGTTCGATCGGATGCTCGCTCTTTTGTAAAATCCGCAGCACATCGTCCACGCTGCGGATTCGCCCTTCAATCGTACCGGACTCCGCCGTACTCAAACAATGTTCGAGGGAAAAATCCAAGAGGCTCGGTGACTGCTCTTCCAATCGAGCAAAAGCATCTGGTCCTTCCTTCCGCACATAGGTATCGGGATCTTCTCCCGCCGGCAATGTGACGACCTTCACACCAATTCCACTGTTTACGAACAGATCGAGCCCGCGCAATGCTGCGCGAACCCCTGCCGGATCCGGATCGAACAACAACACGACCTTCGAGGCAAACCGTCTCAACACCTGAATATGCTCCGCTGTCAGCGCGGTCCCTAACGTCGCCACCGTATGGGTCAGTCCGGCTTGGTGAAGCGCGACAGCGTCAAAATACCCTTCCACGACAATTACGGTCTTGAGTCGGGCAACCGCTTCCCGTGCAAGATCCAATGCGTAGAGAGTCTGCCCCTTTTTAAACAAGGGAGTATCCGGAGAATTCAGGTATTTTGGAGTCCCCTCACCAAGGATACGTCCTCCAAAACCGATCACCCGCTTACGCAAGTCCATGATAGGAAACATCACACGGGTGCGAAAACGATCATAGGCCCCAGACGCATGTTCGCGTGCGACCGTCAACCCTACAGCTGACAAATCACTCTGTGGAAAGCCCTGCTTGCTCAGCGCCTTGATGAGCCCATCCCATTCAGCCGGTGCACAACCGATTTCAAATCTCTCAATTGTCTCAGTGTAAATGCCCCGGCTGGCCAAGTAGTCGCGCGCCGTCGCTCCCGTCACCCCATCCCGCAAATTCTGTCGAAACCATGCTGCGACCGCGCGATTGAGCTGTTCAAAGCGAATCGCCTGTGCCGCTTGAGGCCCCACGCTTGACCCACTATCCGGCACGTCAACCCCGAATTTCTGTCCAAGCTCACGTACCGTATCAGGAAAACTCGCCCCAGTGATCCGCATGAGAAATGTAAATACGTTGCCGCCCGCGCCACATCCGAAACAATGAAAGATCTGGCGTGACGGACTGACTGTAAAGGAGGGCGATTTTTCCTGATGGAAAGGACAGAGGCCTTTTAAGTTCTGGCCGGCCCGGGCCAGGCTCACATGCTGGCCTACCACCTCGGCAATATCGACTCGATCTTTGACTTGATTGATCACGTCTTCAGAGATCAGGCCTCGGCCCACGGGAGTCGCAGCTCCTTTTTTCCCCACCTGGAATCAGTGAGAAAGGTACACGTAAGTGGTCGTAAAATAGACCGGTCAGGCTAACAGACGGATAAGAAATCTGTCAATATTGCGAAAAGCCGCCGTTCACCCAGTTTCGGCATACCCTTCCACGAAACGTTCCTCCCGACGGAAGCCACCTCGCTCCCCCTCCTTCGGGTTAGCCTCTTCGTTGGCTATCCCGCTCCAGGTCTTTGGCGTATGCTATTTTTTCTCGGAGAGCCATTTTATCGATTGGAGAGACTGATGGCCATCGCACCAAAATCTCCCCTCTCTAAACCAAAACATGCTCGATTCGTGTTTCGCCCCTATCGTCGTATACCAACATGGCGTATCCTGTATTATCTCAGCGGTGAATTTGTAGGAAAGGGTGTCGTGACCAATTTGTCTCAATTCGGTATGCGCGTTCAAGGCGAACACGCGGTTGAGCCTGGCCTCAATATTGCTTTGCGCCTCACGCTTGCTGATGATGGCCCAACCGTGGAAATCGAACGGGCAACGGTCCGCTGGGTAGATGGGTATGACTTCGGCCTGGACTTTGTCCACATCAATCCAGCAGCCGCGAAACACATTGCCTCTCTCTTGAACCAGCAGATTCGCAGCTCTCCGTTGTCGAACTGAGAGACGCTCCACCCCCATTGCTTGACGCTTCTTCCAGCCCGCTGCTATATTCCGACTTCAGCGCTCAATGGTTTACCGCTCGTCTTCGTCACCAATGCTTGAGCCTCAAGGAAAAATTTGGATGGATGGGTCGTTCGTCAATTGGGCGGACGCGCATGTCCATGTGATGACCCATTCGCTTCATTATGGATTGGCTGCGTTCGAGGGGATTCGCTGTTACAAGGGAAAATCCGGTTCGGCAATTTTTAGACTGCAGGAGCATGTCGACCGGCTGTTCGATTCTGCCCATATCGGCATGATGCAGATGCCCTTCGACAAGAAGCAGGTCGCGGAAGCGATCGTGGAGACCGTGAAGGTCAACAAACTGGAGGCCTGCTATATTCGCCCGCTTCTCTATATCGGGCATGGAGCGATGGGGGTTTATCCCGGCGACAACCCCATCAAACTGGCTATCGCAGCCTGGACCTGGGGCGCGTACCTCGGAGACGATGCGCTCGCGAATGGCATGCGAGCGCGTGTGTCATCGTACACTCGCCATCACGTCAACGCCTCGATGACGAGGGGGAAGATTTCCGGCTACTACGTGAACTCGATCCTCGCGAAACGGGAGGCAAAAGCAGATGGGTACGATGAAGCTATTTTGCTCGACACCGAGGGATATGTGTCTGAGGGAACCGGCGAGAACATCTTCATTGTTCGTAAAGGACAGATCAGGACCACGCCGCTGACTTCGATCCTCGATGGCATCACCAGAAGTTCTGTGATCGAGTTGGCTCGGGAGCAACGCGTCCCCGTGGTGGAGGAGCGCTTCACGCGCGATGACATGTATATCGCAGATGAAGTGTTCCTGACCGGGACTGCGGCTGAACTGACACCGGTGCGAGAGATCGACAACCGGCGCATTGGAAGCGGCACGCCAGGTCCGATTACGCAATCCCTGCAGAAAACATTCTTCTCCATCGTGCGTGGAGAAGACCCTTCACACGAGGCATGGCTCACACGCATCTAGGCAAACACTGAGCTGTTTTCGTCCTTACTTTCCTGCCCTAATTACGCGCCGCTCGTGGCATCCCTATTCGCTCGGAAAGCGGAATGGGTTCATCTGGGTTTTCATTCATTTGGTTGGTCTTGCTCAACCAAACGGACGACACATACCCAATAACGGTCTTCGTGTTCCGGCGAACTTGGTGGCGTTCTATTTAGTGTTTGCCTGAAGAGGAATCGCCTGGAGTGTGGCTCTCAGCAGCCGGGGCTGCCGGCGTAGCGGGCGTGGTTTCTGGAGCGCTCTGGGAAGTCTCTTTCTTCTTGAGGTCGATGACCGTGGAAGAAAACGCCTGCTCTTTTGCCAGGATGGCCAATCCCAGCGAGGTCATCATAAACACAGCAGCGACGACGACCGTGAATTTACTCAAAAAATTGGCGGGTCCTCGACTACCAAAGACCGTCTGGCTAGAGCCCCCGAAAGACGCCCCGATCTCGGCACCCTTTCCCGATTGCAAGAGAATGGCGCCGACCATGAGAATACAGATCAATACATGAATCACGACGAGAAGCGTATACATGGCACTCCGATCAGTTAGACCCGCTGTGTCTGAGCAGCACCCACAATTCTAGCAAACGAATCGGGAAGGAGACAAGCCCCACCTACCAATGCCCCATCGATCGCATCCGAGGCGAGAAGCGATTCGATGTTCTTGGGCGTCACGCTTCCGCCATACAGGATTCTCATGGCCGACGCCGTTTTGCTGTCCCAGCCGGTTTCCATGCACAAACGGAGCGAGCGATGCACGGACACGGCCTGCTCCGTTGTAGCAGGCCGTTCTGTACCGATAGCCCAGATCGGTTCGTAGGCGATTGTGACGGTCGCCAGATCTCGTATGGTCAAGCCTGCCAACCCGCCGCTCAGTTGCGCTGTCACAACCGATTCCGTCCGGCCTGCCTCACGTTCTGCCAGCGATTCTCCCACGCACAGAATTGGAGAGAGCCCGTGCCGCAGCGCCGCCAGGAGTTTCTTTCGAACATCCTCATCTCGTTCGCCGAAGAACGTCCGACGCTCAGAATGGCCGACAATCACATAACGGCAGTCCAATTCGCGCAGCATAGGAGCGGACACCTCTCCGGTGAAGGCCCCTAGCGTTTCCCAATGTACATCTTGCGCGCCGAGGCTGATCCAGGAGGAGGGACCCAAGGTATTGCGGGCCGATTCGAGGGCCGTAAAAGGCGGCGCAATGACCACGTCGGCGTGGGGCGAGGCAGGCATTCGTTCGAGGAAGTCGCGAATAAAGCTTACAGCCTCCGAGGCCGTCTTATTCATCTTCCAGTTGCCGACGATGAGTGGCCTACGCATGGGGGTCTCAATAATAAGGGAATGGAAGGTGTGAGCTCACCGGACTATTCAGCAAAGCGACGATTACGTGATTCGATTCGGGAGGGCGGTCAAGCCGGGAAGTTGTTTGCCTTCGAGTAATTCCAGCGCGGCGCCGCCGCCGGTCGAGATGAACGACATGTTCTCAGACTCGCCGGATCGATGCACGGCCAGAGCAGTTTCGCCTCCTCCGACGATCGTTAACGCATAGGCATCGGCAATCGCGTGGGCCATTGCAAGGGTACCGCGGGCATAGGCATCGATTTCGAAGACACCCATCGGTCCATTCCACAAAATCGTCTTCGCGTTCTGGACTGCCTCTTTGAAGAGTTTGACGGAGGCCGGACCGATATCGAGGGCATACCACCCGTTGGGAATTTCCTGGACCGGGACGATCTTCGATTCCGCCCCAGGCTCTCGGCTAGCAGCGACAACACAATCGACCGGCAGATAAAACTTCACGCCGCGGGAAAGGGCATGGTCTTCGATGCCTTTGGCGAAGTCCAACATGTCGTTTTCGACCAGGGAGTTGCCGATCTCCATTCCCTTAGCCTTTAAGAAGGTAAAAGCCATGCCACCGCCGATAATGACTTTGTCGACGCGCTTGCCAAGATTTTCGATGACGCCGATCTTTCCTGACACTTTCGCCCCGCCGAGAACGGCAACAAAAGGCCTAACAGGGTTTTCGACTGCTCCCTCAAGGTATTCGATTTCTTTCTTGAGGAGGAAGCCAGCGGCAGAGACGGGAATGAATTTGGTGATGCCGACGGTAGAGGCATGGGCCCGGTGTGCGGTGCCGAAGGCGTCATTGATGTAGACATCGCCAAGGGACGCCAACGCTTTCGAGAAGGTGTCGTCGTTGCCCTCTTCACCCTGATGGAATCGGAGGTTTTCAAGGAGCAGGACGTCGCCCGGCTGCATTCTGGCGACAAGCCCTTCCGCTGCCGGGCCGATGCAATCCGGTGCAAACAGAATGTTTTTGCCCATAAGCCGTCCCAGACGTTTTGCCACAGGGGCCAGACTGTACTTGGGGTTGACCTTTCCGTCCGGTCGGCCCAGGTGGGAACAGAGGATTACCTTGGCGCCGTCATCGACGGCTCGATTGATGGTCGGCAGAGTCGAGCGAATACGGGTGTCGTCGGTGATTTGGTGCTCATCGTCCAATGGGACATTGAAGTCGGCGCGGATAATGACGCGCTTGTCCCGCAGCACGACATCGTCGATCGTTTGTTTGCGCAATTTCATGGCAGTTCTGTCAGGTCCGTCCTTCCAGGGATAGGGGTCAACGTGAAAGGAAGTCAGGCAGAGAGCGGGATGGCCTCACGATACTCAGTGCCCTGGCGCTCTGGCTGCAACTACCTTGATCAGGTCTCGAACCCGACATGAATAGCCCCACTCGTTGTCGTACCAGGCCGTGACCTTGACAAGCCGCTTGTCGATGACCATCGTGAGAGGAGAATCGAACGTGGCCGAATGGGGATCGCCCTTCTGGTCAATCGAGACAATCGGGTCTTCGGAATAGAGCAGGATGTCTTTCATCGAGCCATTTGCAGCTTTCTTGAAGGCGGCGTTGACCGAGGCGAGATCACAGTCCTTTTCGGTTTCAACGGTCAGATCCACCAGCGACACATTCGGCGTCGGCACGCGAATGGCCAGGCCGTCGATCCTACCCTTCAGCTGTGGCAGGACCAAATGCAACGCCTTTGCCGCGCCGGTGCTGGTC
Organism: Nitrospirota bacterium; assembly: GCA_016219645.1. Taxonomy (NCBI): domain Bacteria; kingdom Pseudomonadati; phylum Nitrospirota; species Nitrospirota bacterium. Next base: position 7,390 of record JACRLR010000067.1, on the reverse strand, counting down.
GGGATCATCGACATGCCAGCCGCACGCCCGCGCCGCATGTCTTTGTGGGGCAGATCCAGTAACTGCTGGTCGTTGGTGTAGGAATGGATCGTCGTCATAAGGCCGTGCTTGATACCGAAATTATCCAACAGAACTTTTGCCACCGGCGCCAAACAATTGGTCGTGCAGGACGCATTGGAGATGATGTGGTGCATCTTCGGATCGTAGGCCTCATCATTGACGCCCAACACGATCGTGACATCAGGGTCCTTCGCTGGCGCAGAGATAATGACATGTTTGGCTCCGGCAGAGAGGTGCTTTCCCGCCCCTTCGCGGTCGGTAAAGCGGCCGGTCGATTCGATAACGATGTCCACCCCTAATTCCTTCCAGGGAAGTTCTTTGGGATCCTTCACCGCAAGTACCTTGATGGGCTTGCCGTCGACGAGGATTTGGTCTCCCTTGGCCTCGACGCTTCCCTGCAAGGTCCCGTGTACCGAGTCGTATTTCAAGAGGTATGCAAGGGTCTTCGCGTCTGTCAGGTCGTTAATTGCGACAAAGTGCAGATCAGGATCGCCGAGTGATGCCCGCAGGACGTTCCGTCCGATCCGCCCGAATCCGTTAATACCAATCCGAATAGCCATGTGATCCCTCACGAGAAAAGCCGGCTACAGATACCGGCAGAATCACGCCGATAGTATCCACGCTCCCGGGCCTTGTCAAGCGATACCAAGATGGTAACCCTGCGGCGTATCAGAGAAGTTTGACTGCCACCTAGCCCTCTGTTAACAGAGTAAGTGCAAGGGCCGCGACTCCGATCTTGCGCCTTTGTCGCTGAGTTCGTTAGAGTTCCCTGAGCCCATCCTAAGACGTTCTCCTCTGGGGTCGCGGTGAATCTCTTCGATCAAACAACGATGGTATTGGAGTGGCCCAGGCTGCTCGAGGCCCTTGCCGGACATGCCCGTTCGACCATGGGGGCGGCCCGCTGTCGTGCCCTCGAATTGGCAACCAGCCTCCACGATGCACAGCGACTCCAATGGGAAACGACGGAGATGGGACAGCTACAAGCATCCGGCGAGACTCTACCAACCTTAGCCTTTCCGGACATCCGTGACCCACTCTCTCGGGCAAGAAAAGGAGCCTCGTTGGAAGCCCACGAACTCCGAGATTGCGCGGTGGTGCTGGAGTTACTGGAGGAATGCGGCCGTTTTGTGGAGCGGCATCAAGATGACGCTCCAACGCTCGTAGCCGCTGCGCAAGAGCTGCAATCGATCCGAGAATTGCGACCCGTCAAAACAGCGCTAGATGCGGCGATCCACCTCGACGGCTCGATCAAGGAGTCTGCGACTCCGGAATTACGACGCTCGACCCACCAGACCCAATCGCTCAAACAGGAGATGCGGCATCAGGTCGATCACATTCTGCATTCAAGTCGCTATGAAGAAATCTTACAAGAGAAGTATTTCGCCCAGCGAGAAGGACGCTATGTCATTCCGGTGAAGGCCGACATGAAGGGGCGGGTGTCGGGGATCGTCCATGACATCTCGGCAAGCGGAGCCACAGTGTTTCTCGAGCCGCGCGAGCTGGTCGACCTGAATAATTCCATTAAAGTGACGGATCTTGAGATCGAGCGGGAAGTGCGACGCATTCTCCGTGAGTTGTCCTCCCTCGTCGCAACACAATCCGATGTCCTGCTGGCTGGGCTCGATGCGCTGACCCTGCTCGACTGCATCTCGGCACGGGCATCGTTCGGCCGCCTGCTAGAGGCTCATCCGGTCAGGCTCAACGACAAAGGGCGCATCCGCCTGCTGCAGGCCAGGCATCCTTTGCTGGTGTTGTCGAAAGAACAGGTGGTGGCCAACGATATTCTCCTGGATGAGTCGATCCGCGTGCTCGTCATCTCCGGTCCCAATACAGGCGGGAAGACCGTCACCCTCAAAATCGTCGGGCTCTTTGCCTTGATGGTCCGGGCCGGATTGCATCTGCCTTGTGACATGGAGTCCGAAATGGCGTTCTTCTCTGACATCTATGCCGATATCGGCGACACCCAAGACCTGGCCCGTGACCTCTCCAGCTTCTCCGCGCACATGACCCAGATGGTTCAGTTGCTGGAGGAAACGGACCGGAGGCGCAGAGACAACGTGCATACTGTTCCGCAGCAACCGCTGCTCCTCCTCGACGAACCGGTGACCTCGACCGATCCGACAGAAGGAGCTGCCCTTGCCGAAGCACTACTCTGCCGGCTCGCCACGCTGGAAATGAAGGTCATTGCAACGACTCACTATGGATCGCTGAAGACCATGGCCCACACGATGCCGGGCTTCGCCAACGCCAGCGTCGAATTCGACGTTGTGACCCTCTCGCCCACCTATCGCCTCTTCATGGGGATACCAGGCGGGTCCTCTGCCCTTGAGATTGCCGGCCGGTTAGGGATGGATCGTGCCTTGCTTGATCAGGCGAGGCAAAGGCTCCATAAAGACGAACGTGCCATGGAAACGATGCTGCACGATTTGCAAGCGACGCAGCGGAAGTTGGCCGACGACTTGGCCAAGGCTGTCGAGGCCAGGCGTGAAGCGGAACAGGCGGAACAGCGAGTGAAGGCACAACTGACCCATCTGGAAGAGACCGAACGAGAAGCGCAGAGGGGTCTCAAACGAAAACTCAGCGAACAGTTCAGCCGCGCAAGGGCAGAAGTGCAAGCCACGGTCGACGCGGTCAAGGGCGAGCAGAAATTGATGAAGGCCAAAGCGGCAAAGCAACGATTGTTCGAGCTTGAGGCGCGGACGAGAGCCGAAATGGCTCCGGCCGTTACGCCGATCCCGCTCGCACAGTTGGGAGTGGGAGATCAGGTCGAAATCAGCGGGCTTGGCATCACCGGCACGCTCCTCGAAACGCCACAGGGAAAGAAACGTGTGAGGGTGAAAGTGGGGGATGGAGAAGTGCTCGCCACAGTGGCGAATCTCGTTGGTCTCTCACGAACACCTGTTGCACCGCCGAAGCCAGTGCCATCGTCATCGAACCTCAGCCGGTTCTCCTCAGGCGGTGGGCTGGGACTCGATGAACAGACGGTTGTAGATGTTCGAGGGAAGGCGTCGGACGAGGCGTTGGATGAGGTGGTGGCAGCGCTGGATCGTGCGACGCTGGCAGGCGTGCCGTTCCTTCGCATCATTCATGGCCACGGAACGGGAAAACTCAAAGCGTCTTTGCGAGACCACTTAAAAGACTCGCCCTATGTGGCGGAGTTTCGAGCGGGAGATCGGGGAGAAGGCGGGGATGGAGTGACGATCGTGAGGTTAGGCTAGGGGGTGGCCAGATGTCCTTCTTGCTCGCAGAGGAGGGGATGGAGCCTGATGATCTTCTGTGCTCGCGCAACGCGCGGCCTCCGAAGGCCCTCGTTGGACGCGCGCAGTGGAAGATCAATCAGCCCCCATCCCTCAAGAGTGAACGAGCAAGCTTGGAGGGATTATTAATATCGTTCGATGCGCGCAGTAAAGGGCAGCCTCTTCCGCTCCCCTCACCATCCCCAGACCTTGTCAACGCTCTTGGCACCCAGTGTGACGCATCCGGCTACCCTCTTCTATTATTGAGGCGCGTCATCATGGCACCCAAGCCCAATACGATAGCCAAAAAAACCAGGAGGATAGCCGTTAATGAGCCAAGCACGCAGGAAAAATCCTCGTTGCAGAGATCAAACATATATTGCCAAAACCCCCACATTTTGGTCTGAGCTAAAGTTTTTGCAAACATCGCATCCCCTCCCTTGGTACTTCTCCTCGGTCCTAGGGTATAGAAGCCAACTAGGCCAGCGATTCAACGGCAACGCGTAACCGCTCCGTCAGTTCCGCCGCTGCAACTGGATCTTCCGGGGCGCGCGCGACTTTGATCGGTTCCCCAACGATCACGCGCAACTTTGGGAAGCCGATTCTACCGTATGCGAGGGCCCGCGCCGTGTCGATGAGGCGGACCGGCACAAGTGGCGCGCCCGTCACGAGCGCCATGCGTGCGGCACCCCTGTGCCAGACTCGATCGCCACGGACCGCGCCCTGCGGGAAAATCACCACCGCCTGTTCCGCATCGAGCGCCTGCCGTACCTGCACGAGCGCGCGATGGTCGCTACGCCCCCTCTCAATTCGAATTGCACCGAGTCCGTCGAGCATCCACGCGAGCAACCGGGATCGCCAGAGCTCTGCTTTCGCGAGGAAACGCAGTTCCCGTGAAATTGCCGTGCCTAAGACGATCCCGTCAAGTACTGAGTCGTGATTCGGCGCGACGACCGCAGGGCCGGCGACGGGAAGGCGATCGGCGCCGACCACTTCGAGTCGATAGACGGCGCGCACCCAGTGACAGAATGTCTGGCGAACTTGTGCATAGGTCGGAGCGGAGAACGGTATGAGTCCTTTATCCTTATTTGTCTGTCCGCCGACAAGAGTTTCCATCAATGATTCCATCAGACCTCCTCCTCGTCATTCGCGACTGCACTCACGCACCCATTGGTCGTTTGGCCGTCTTGTGACCATCCCGTTGATTCTTGCTTGCCGCCCGCCTCCCTGTCTCACCGAGAAGGCAGGTCCCTCCGGGGTGAAGAGAGGGACCTGCCTACCTCAGCGTGAGACGCCGTACGTAGTTGCAGCGTCACATCGACCGCCTGTTTTTCTCAGTCTGGTTTCTGCCCCCCCGTACGGCCAAAGTCTGTGCCGATGGCCGAGTGCATGGCCGCGCACCCTTAGGGCTCACCTCTGTGCTGTGTCTCGCGTTGCCATCCTCTCCAGGCATAGAAAAACCCCACCGGCGCACTGAGGAGACAGATCCATGCCAAAGGCGACGATTCCGCGAACAGCCACCCGCCTAGTACGGTGTAGACCATGCTTCCGATGAAGTAGAGGTACCAAGGAATCTTCCCCTTGTTGTTTATCGCCATATCACTGTGTGATGTCATGTGAGTCCCTCCTAAGCACCTGGTCACCCAGAATGACTGGATGGCTGGCTTTCTACGAACTGGGAGCCGCAGTCCACCAGCTCCGCACCCACTTCGATCGTAGGAGCTTGTAGGCGAGCCAGCCAAATACCAGCAGGCCCACCAGCGGTCCCGCTATGGACAGCACCAGCTTCTGATAATCGATCATGTGTACCCGCAGGAGATACTGCGGTCGTCGTAGAAGATCCCGCTTCTCCGACTCAATGGTGACCGTGTACAGGCCCTCGGTCAGCCGGACTTCGCTCCGAAGGACTCCATCCGGGTGGAAGATCGGACGTACGTCCGCCACTATCTCACCCTCTGCCTCATTCTTGCCGTTACCCCGTATGACCCGCATCCCAATCGGCTCGTTGCGTAGCGCTAGGTCTACCAGGTCCACGACCAGGAATGTCTCACCTTCCTGAGGAATTTCCGTGCAGTATTGAATTTTTATTTCGTATTGGGGCTGATAGGCACTGAAGTGCACCATGTTCTCACCGGCCAGGCGCATGCAGGGATCCTGTTCCATATCGGCGCCGCCATGTGCCATGGCGATGCCTGGGTGTGACAGGGCTGCCACGAGCAGGAGCACCGTCGATCCTGCGCCTATCATATGTCTAATCATGGCAAACCCTCCTCTTTGGGGCCGTCAGATGATCCGCTATTCGACCCGCCCATGAGGACAGAGCTCCGTGCAGGGTCATCAATGTCTGGGTCGGTGCGACGACTGACGACGTGATACGCCTGTGAGCAGCAATCACTGGATCGACAATTGCTCCACAGTTGATGCAACGCCATCCAGTAAACTCATAGTCACTCGAGAGACCTTCAAAGTCTTCAAACAGCTCGAATACCATTAATCCATCACAGCGTAGGCACATCATCGGATGCCTCCTTCTTCGACGGGACCTTGTGCCTGATCCTCCATGACCCTTTCCTAGGGGCTCTTGCGCTTACCCCCCCTGCCTGGCCTGTTCCCTTCAGCCTTAGCCTTTGAAGTAACCAGTAGCCAGTACCAGGCACATCACAGTTACGGCACCAAGGATAATGAAAATGAGACCCTTCACCGAGTGATCTTTTTTTGGAAGAGTCGTAGCTGCCATTGGAATTCTCCTTTCTTGTGTACCGTTGTTGGTTATGACCACAGCATGGCCTTAGCCCTCTTTGCCTTTTTCACGTACCATCCACTCCCGTATGTAGGGCCAGCAATGAAGGAACTCGACTCCTTCTTGCTCACAATCGTTCAAAAATCGAACGGTCTCGACGTCCACGAGCGTCACCCCATTGAGGTCCAGCACAATTCGCGACTGAGCCCCTTCTAGTTGTGTCTTCAATTGATCCAGATGCTTCGATTGCAGCCGACCGCTCAGGCGAATCTTCGTCTTGAGTTTCTGGGTTTCTTTTTCAATCCGTATTGTCATGTGCGATCTCTGCGACCTGGATGGCCACAAATAATGCAATGAGGAGACCAGTTGTAAGTCGTTGATAGACTTGTGCTTAACGTGTGGAACTTCGCTGAAGTTTCAGCATTTGCTGAATAATCGGCAAGAACAGCAGGAGTATCCGATGGGGATTCACTTCGTCGATCCGATTATGCGGGTGATGGCGAGAAGCGCTCAGAAAAACAGTCGAAATCAGAAGGAACGATTCGCAAGAGACGGGATCTTACGGTTGGCGTGCAAACGGCTATCGGCCTCGTTATCGTGTGTATTCGGTTTGTCGAGTCTTGAAACGATGTTTGTTAATTCCCAGGGCCGTGATTTTTGACTCCAGCGTCTGCCTCGGTAGCCCGAGTTTGGCAGCAGCGCCAGTCGGACCACTGACCTGGCCCCCGCAATCCGCCAATGCGGCTTCGATGATGTCCCGTTCATGCTCGGCAAGCGTGGCGCCTAAAGGAACCACCGACCCCGACACCTTCTGCTCTTCCTGTTTCAACCAGGTCTCGTCGACGGAAATGGTTTCGCTCTCGCACAGCACGACGGCTCGCTCGATGACATTCTGCAGCTCGCGAATATCCTCCAACGTATTCGCCCGGAAATTTACCACAAGCTTTTCACCGGAACGGGCACCAACCAGAGTTCGACCGCCTCGATCACCCCAAAACCCGTACCTTGAGCTTGAGGGGTGTGTCTCACCTTGTCCCTATTCATCTCACTTCAACCCGTTTTGTCGCGTCCGCTAACACCGTATTCACACCTGCCTCAGTCGGTACACCCCCAGATAGGCATGCTGTGGAGTCATGGCCTATACTTGCGGAATAAACAAAAGGGTTCATATACACCCAGGCGCGGTTGAACGAGAGATGCAGTACGAGGACTCCGTGATTATCTGATCAATATCGGAGCCATCGAGCACTTCTTTCTCCAACAGGGCTTCCGCCAATCTCTTCAGACTGGTCATATTTTCCGTGAGCAGCCGCTTCGCCCGTTCATAGTTTTCCATCACGAGCCGTTTGACTTC